>JAXDMB010000430.1:0-5944 GCA_034666325.1 Vulcanimicrobiota bacterium | reverse complement strand
GCGTCGCGAAGATGCTCAAGCCGGAGATCGCGACCAGCGCGAGCAGCATCGCCTTCGGATAATTGCGCTGCGGGTTCCGCACCGCCAGCGCGTAATAACCCGAGCATTCGAGCCCGGTGAACGCGAGCAGCAGCGACGATACGAACGGAATGCGCCCGAGATCCCATGACGGCACCAATGCCGCCAGCGTAAACGGGGGCAGCGCGACGTGCTTGCCGGCGGCGATCCATGCGATCCCTGCGCCGATCAGCACGACGGCCGGGACGATCGAGCCGAACAGCGTGCCGAACGACGTGAACTTCGCCGCCGCCGCCGGGCCGCGCAAACTCACGAACGTGAGCATCCAGAAGATCGCGATCATCACCGCGGCGACGAACGCGCGATTGTCCTGCAGCGCGGGATCGAAGCCGAACGCGAGCGACACCGCCACGAACGCGAGCACCGTCGGATACCACGGCAGGTTCAGGACGACGATCGACCAGACCGACATGAAACCGGTTCGCTCCCCGAACGCTTCCGCGACCCAGTCGTACACGCCGCCGTCGCGCGGCCAGGTCGACGCGAGCTCCGCCGCCGTCAATCCGAGCGGCACCAAGAAGAGCACCGTGCCGAGGACGTACCAGAAGATCAGCGGCCAGCCTTCGACCGCCATGCTCGGCAGGTTGCGCACGGAAAAACCGGCCGCGGTGCTGACCATCGCGACGTAGAAGATGCCGAGCTCGGCCTTCGGCCTCACGGCTTCGACGTTCCCGCCCGGTGCGCGCCTTCCCGGCAACAGCGCGCAAGCGCAGGTACGCCGGGCCGCGCCGCGGTACGCGGTCGCGCATGTTCGACGGTTTCACCCTCTCGCACGTCGATGCCGGCGAGGCGACGATTCGCGTGCGGCACGGCGGCAGCGGTCCGCCGTTGCTGCTCTTGCACGGGCATCCGCAAACGCACGTGATGTGGCATCTCGTCGCGCCGCGGCTCGCGCGCGAGTTCAGCGTCGTCGCGATGGACTTGCGCGGCTACGGCGAGAGCTCCAAGCCGCCGACGGCCGACGACCACGAGCCGTACAGCAAACGCGCGATGGCGCGCGACGCGGTCGCGGTGATGAAGCATCTCGGCCACGAGCGGTTCGACATTGCCGGACACGACCGCGGCGGGCGCGTGGCGTACCGGCTCGCGCTCGATCATCCCGAGCGCGTGCGCAAGCTCGCGACGCTCGACATCATCCCCACCGGCGAGCACTTCCGCCGCGCCGACATGAAGTTCGGCCTGGGGTACTGGCACTGGTTCTTTCTCGCGCAACCCTACCCGCTGCCCGAGAAGATGATCGGCGCCGATCCGGACTGGTTCTTCAAAGGCCGCCCCAACCGCCCGAGCGTGTTCGCACCGGAAGCGGTCGAAGACTATCTGCGCTGCTACCGCAATCCGGAGACGATCCACGCGGCGTGCGAAGACTACCGCGCGGGAGCGACCTACGACTTCGCGCTGGACGAAGCGGACCGCGGCAAGAAGAAGATCGCCGCGCCGCTGCTCGCGCTGTGGGCGGGCCGCGGCGAAGTCGGCAAATGGTACGACGTGCTCGGCGTGTGGCGCGACTGGGCGGACGACGTGCGCGGCCACGCGATCGACGCGGGCCACTTCATGCCCGAAGAGGCGCCCGACGAGACGTACGCCGCGTTGCGCGGCTTCTTCTCGTCATAGCGCGGACGCGACCGCGCCGGCGCTCAAAACAGCGCCAGCTGTTCGTTCGCTTCGAGATAGGTCGCGTCGATGCCGAGCCGGCGCAAGCGCCAGGCGAAGTCTTTCCAGCCGTGGTTCAGCAGCACTTTCTCCGGCTGCGCTAGCTCGACGTAGCGCAGCAGCGCGTCGTAGTCCGCGTGATCGCTCAGCGGAATGCACGTGTCGACGCCGTAGCGGAACGGTGCGTTCTTGTCCATCGCCCAGCCCGTGAGCATCGCCGTGCGCGACGCTTTTCCGCGCAGCGCTTTTGGCGGCGTCTTTCCCGACGGCGGCCAGATCAGCGCGCGCGTTCCGTCGTACGTCACGGCGTCGTAGCGCTCGTACGGCGGCAGCTGCACGCCCGCATTTTCGTAGATGCGCGCCATTGCGTGCACCGCGCCGTGCACGGTGATGGGAATCCCCGCTTTGCCGAGGATCGCCATCGCTTCTTGCGCCTTGCCCAGCGAGTACGCGTTGAAAACGGGCGCGAACCCGTCCTCGAGCGCCTTGGCGGCGAACGACACGATCGTCTCCTCGACCTCGTCGCGTGACGGAAACACGTACTGCGGGCGGCCGAACGTGCACTCCATCAGCAGCACGTCGCAGCGCTTCACTTCCGTCGGCTCGCACGTGTACGAGCGCGCGAGCTTGAAGTCGCCCGTGTAGACGAAGCGGCCGCGCTCGCCCTCGATCATGAGCTGCGCGCTGCCGAGCACGTGGCCCGCGGGGAACAGCGTTAGCGTGTGCTCGCCGTCGCTCCACGGCTCGTTGAAGCGGTGCTCCTCGAACGCGCACTCCGGGCGGGTGCGCTCCGCGAGCAGCGACGTCTGCTTCGCGCGAGCAATCGAGCGCTCGAAGCGCGAGGCGCAGATGCGCGCGTTCGCGGGCGTCGTGACGATCGTGTCGTGCTCGCGCGCGTGGTCGCTGTGCCCGTGTGACACGTAGCAGCGGGCCCGCGGACGCATCGAGTCGATCCAGAGGTCGAGGTCGCTGACGTAGAGCGACCTCTCGGCGAGGGAAAACATGGGAGACCGAACACTCGTTCGCGTCCGCCGCGACACGCACCCTTCCGGTCCGGGCGCGGGTTTACCGGGACATCCAGCCCTCTTGACGGGCCACACCTTCGCACCATTGGAGCATCGCAGAAGCATCGTGCGCGTTTACGACAACATCGCCGACACGTTCGGGAACACGCCCCTCGTCCGCATCCCGCGGCTGAACAAGGGTCTCGGCGCGGAGATCTTGTGTAAACTGGAGTCCAAGAACCCGGCCGGCTCCGTGAAGGACCGCATCGGCGTCGCGATGATCGAAGCCGCGGAACGCGACGGCAAGCTTCGCCCCGACTCCGTGATCGTCGAGCCCACCAGCGGCAACACCGGCATCGCGCTCGCGTTCGTGTGCGCGGCGAAGGGCTATCCGCTGATCCTCACGATGCCCGAGACGATGACCGTCGAGCGGCGCAACCTGCTCAAGGCGTACGGCGCGCAGCTCGTGCTCACGCCGGGAGCTGAGGGCATGAAAGGCGCGATCGCCAAAGCCAAGGAGATCGTCGCCTCCAATCCCGCCAAGTACTTCCAGCCCGGTCAGTTCGACAATCCGGCGAACGTCGAGGTCCACTACCGCACGACCGGCGAGGAGATCTGGCGCGACACCGACGGTACCGTCGATATCCTCGTCGCGGGCGTCGGCACCGGCGGCACGATCACCGGCGCGGGCCATTTGCTCAAAGAGCGCAAGCCGTCCGTCGAGTGCATCACGGTCGAGCCGGACACGTCGACGGTTCTCTCCGGCGGTTCGCCCGGACCGCACAAGATCCAAGGCTTCGCGGCGGGTTTCGTGCCGCCGATCCTCGACACGAAGGTCTATAGCGAAGTGATCAAGGCGTCGTTCGACGATTCGATCGCGGTCGCACGCCGCCTCGCGCGCGAAGAGGGCGTTCTCGCCGGCATCTCGACCGGCGCCAACGTCTGGGCCGCCCTGCAAGTCGCGGCGCGCCCGGAGAACGCGGGCAAGACGATCGTCGTGATCGTCTGCGACACCGGCGAACGCTATCTGTCGCACCCGCTGTACGCGGAGCAAGAAGCGAACGTGTTCGAGCCCGCGCTCGCGTAGCGGTCAGTACTGCGCCGGGTCCGCGTCCATCGCCGCGCGGTAGAGGCGGTACGGCGGTGTCCGCAGGTCCTGACCGTTTTGGAAATTGGGCATGCGGTTCACCTGGCTGTCGGTGATGTACACGATGCGGTCGGGTCCGAGCTTCACGGCGTCCGGCCAAATCATCAGCCGCTCGCCGTGAAGCAGCGTCTCGTACCGGTTCTCCGCCGGAATGAAGCGCTGCAGCGTGCCGTGCGTCACGTCGGTGAAGTACACGCGTCCCTCACGGTCGCAGTCGAGACCGTCGCTCGCGAAGTCGCGCGCGTCGTGCCGCACGACGTGCCGCTCGATCTCCTCGCGGCTCGGATGCTGTGCCGTGAGGATGTCGGTGTCGATCGAGTACAGATCGTACGAGCCCAGCGGCGTCCACCACAGCGTTCGTCCGTCCGGCGACAGCGCGATTCCGTCGATGCCGGCGGTCACCGCGATCGGACCGGACTCCGTCGCAATTTCGAAGCCGGGGGTTTGCGCCGCGCGCACGCTCGGGTGCCCGCTCAGGCGGCGCCACGACTTGCCTGAATCGAGGTCCACGACCACGATTGCGTTCGGGCCCTTCGCGCCCGAGTCGCTGATGTACGCGTACCCCGCTTTGCCGCGCGTGTAGTCGATCACCAGATCGTTGAGATACGACGTGGTGAGGCACACGTCGCTCGGAAAGCCGATTCCGTGGACGATCGCGTTGCGGTCGAGATCGATCACGTACAGCTTCGCGGCAGCGGGATCGCACTGCTGGAGCGAGCTCGCGCCCGTGTCGAGCGCCAGCAGCCGTCCGCCGGGCCCCGGCGCGATGCCGTGCACGTTCACGAAGCGGTGTTTCGTGTCGCTCGGATCGATCGCGTTGACGAGCTCGTCCGGGAAGGGGACGAGCTTGCCGTCGATCAGCTCGCCGAGGTTGATCGGCGCCTTCACGGGATCGAGCCGCGGAAAGCTCAGGAAGATGCGGCCGTCGCGCACCGGCGCGATTCCGGAGGGCCAGTGGTCCGCGAATTCCGCGACGACTTCCGGGCGAAGGGACACGTTGGAGGCGTTCGTTCGAGCGTCCATATCAAGCTCGTACCCAGCTCGGAATCGCATCGCGCCGAGGAGGCGCTGCATCGCGCGCGAACGCCGCGTCCCCGTGTACTGGGAGCTGGCCGGGGTCCCGGCGGTCGCCGTCCGGCGCGGCACGCGCATCGAGTCGGTCCATCAGGTCGCCGCCTGCGCCGCGGACGTTGACGGAGAGATCGTGCTGCGCGTCGGCACCATCGAGACGCCCGCGTTCCTGCGCTCGTCCGCCAAACCGTTCATCGCGGCGGCGTCGGTGCGCGCGGGCGTGCTCGAGGAGTTCGGTTTCGGCGAGCGCGAGCTGGCCGTCATGTGCGCGTCGCACAACGGCGAGCCGGGCCACGTGGAGCTGGTCGCCTCGATGCTCGCGCGGATCGGCGCGACGGTGGACGATCTCGGCTGCGGCGCGCACCCGCCGTCGTACGAGCCTGCCGCGGCCGCGCTCGCGGCGCGCGGCGAACGGCCGTCGCAGCTGCACAACAACTGCAGCGGCAAGCACGCCGGCATCCTCGCGCTCGCGAAGAAGCTGGGCGCGCCGTTCGCCGGCTACCTCGACGCGTCGCATCCCGCGCAGCGCGCCGTGATCGCGATGTGCGAGCGCGTGAGCGACGACGTGTTCGACGGCGACAAGCTCGCCGTGGACGGGTGCGGGATCCCGGTGTACGCGACGACGCTGCACAAGGCGGCCGTGTCGTTCGCGCGGCTCGCGACGCTGCGCGGCGTGGAGGACGACGACGCCACCGCCTTGGCGCGCGTGGCGGCCGCGATGGCGAGCGAGCCGTGGTACGTCGCGGGCACCGGGCGGTTCGACACCGACTTGATGCGCGCGACGCACGGCCGGGTGGTCTGCAAGGCGGGCGCGGAAGGATTTCACTGCGACGCGCTGCTCGACGGCGGGCTCGGCCTCGCGCTGAAGGTGATCGACGGCTCGCGCCGTGCCGCGCCGCCCGCGACGCTCGCGGTGCTCGACGCGCTGCACGCCCTCGAGCCCGAGGCGCGCACCGCGCTGCGCCAGCATGCCGTCGTGCCGGTGAAGAACGTG
>JAXDMB010000429.1:0-8488 GCA_034666325.1 Vulcanimicrobiota bacterium | reverse complement strand
CCATGACCTGCAAGTTCCGTTCACGCCGGGCCGCACCGACGCATCGCTGGACCAAACCGACGTCGCCGCGTTCACGGTCCTCGAACCGCTGGCGGACGGCTTCCGGAACTACTTCAAGGCCGCACCGTACGGCGTCTCCGCCGAGGAGCTGCTCGTCGATCGCGCACAGCTCATGTCGCTGACCGCTCCGGAAATGACGGTTCTGGTCGGCGGCATGCGCGCGCTGGATGCGAACGCCGGACAGACGAAGCACGGTGTGTTCACCAACCGTCCGGGGACGCTCAGCAACGACTTTTTCGTCAACCTGCTCGACATGGGCACGACGTGGCACCGCACGTCGGAGGCGGAGGAAACGTTCGAAGGCCGCGATCGCGCGACGGGCGCGTCGAAGTGGACCGCGACGCGCGTCGACCTCATCTTCGGATCGAACTCGCAGCTCCGGGCGCTCGCGGAAGTGTATGCGTGTGACGACGCGCAGCACAAGTTCGTTTCGGACTTCGTCGCCGCATGGAACAAGGTGATGAACCTCGACCGCTTCGACGTGGGGGCAAGCTCAAAAGCCGGCGCGGCGTAATTGCCCTCCGCACGCCAACGAAGGAGGGGCCCCGCGAAAGCGGGGCCTTATCCATCGGCCCGGCTTCGAACGACGCGGACCTCAACTGCGCCATCAAATGCGGAGTGCTCGGAGTCGATAGCTCGAGTTACCAGCCGGCTGAAAAGTGACCGAGCGCCTCTTCGACCGGGAGAATTTCCGTTCGTCCGCACGCGCATGATGTCAGCAGCGAGCGTAGGACCGCATTTGCACGGTCAGGAAGACCCTTCATGTGGACGAGTTCATCGTCGCGCGAAATCCCGACCTCACGAGCAGCCTGCCGTTTCTCGTGCATCTTCCAATCGACGGCGGCGTTTGGCTCAAGGCGAAAGCGTCGTGGCCGCGCACGGCACGCGTGTACTGTCACCCGGCTGAATCAATCGACGTCGGTGCGCTCGATATCATCGAGCGTGTCGGCGTCCGCGCGTGCGTGCGGCGCGGCGTCGCGATCGATCTCGTGCTCGATCGCGGCGTCAACCGACGCGCACAATTCGTGACCACGACGGTGCGCGGCCGCCGGATGGTCCTCTGGCAGACGCAAAAGGTCGCGACGTCCGCGCGTCCAGGTGTTCGTATCCCGTCGGCGCCGGCATCGCCTGTCTCAGTGATTTTCATCGACACGCGCGAGCGCTACGGGTACACGTTCGCCGGTCATGCCGCTCGCGTGGAACGCCGTGCGCTGCCGGCAGGCGATTACGCCGTCGCGATCGGCGATTCGTACGCGGCGGTCGAGCGGAAGCAGATGGACGACTTCGTCAGCTCGCTCGTGAAGGCGCAGCTCAGCTACGTAATGGCCGAGCTCGCCCTCTTGCCTGCGGCCGCGGTCGTCGTCGAAGGCACGTACTCGGCGTTGCTTCGGCACGCGCACGCGCCCGCGGGATACCTAGCCGACCTCGCCGCGCGACTTCAGGTGCGGTATCCGACGGTGCCGATCGTCTACGTCGAATCGCGCAAGCTCGCGGAAGAATGGGCGTATCGCTTCTTCAAGGCGGCACTAGCGCACGATCCGATCCCAGAGCTGGATTTGGGAACGCCGTCACGCCCGGAAGAGCCGCCCAAACGCCGTCGGCGAACGGCAAACCGGAAGACCGCGGCGGACCCACTCACCGCCCCGTAGCAGGCCGTTTCAACCGGCACACTATCCGGCTTTTTTCTGCAAACGGCGCTATAACGATTCTGAAATCTGGTCGCTGCGGAGGAGTCGGTTTGATGGGCAATGAGATGAGCTTACCGGTTGTACGTACCGGACGTGCCGCGCCGGTGCTCGACACGTTCGTAGCCGGTGTCATCGGAGCCGTCGGCACCGACGCGTTCATATCGATCGCGAATCAGATGTCTCCCGTCAAGGTATGGCAATTCATCGCATCGGCTGTGTTCGGACCCGTTGCGTACACGTCGCCGCAGTATGCCGCGACCGGCCTGGGGCTGCACCTCATATTGGCTTTCGTCTGGGCGTATCTCTACGCACTGGTCTGGAGCAGGGTGAGCTCGCTGCGGAATTGGGTTGTCGGCGGCGTCGTTTGGGGCATCGTCGTCACCGTCTGCATGGACGCGGCCGAGGCATTCCGCGGTGTGCTTGCACCGCTGACTCCGAGCTCGGTGACCTTCGGCGTCGTTACGAACGTCGTCTTCTACGGACTACTGGTCGCGGCGTATCTTTCGCGTAGCGCTCGGGAATGAACCGGTTGTTCGCCATCCGTGCCGAGGTTCCGCGAACGTCGCGTCGTCGCTTTGCGCTCCTTCGTTTAACGCGATTCGAGGAGCGGCGTGAGGTCGCCGACGATTTGGTGTGCGACCGCGCGTTGCGCGGCGAGGGTGGAGACGTCGTGGAGCGAATAACTCGTTACCCGGCGCTTCCGTCCCGACGCCGGGTCCATGAGAAACGCGCTCACCAGCTTTCCGCGATCGCCGTCGCGGACCGCGATCACGATGAGCGTCGATGCGCCGAGCTCGGCGGCGATCGACTGGGATGAGCGGTGTGCCGCTTGATAGCGGAGCATGACGGGCCAGGCGATGACGCGCGCGATATCGCGGTTTGCGAGTTCGCCGTCGACGGCTTCGGCGATGCCGGCATCGGTCTTGTCCAACCCGTTTGCGTCCGAGATCCATCGAACGGGCAGCACGGCGACGGTTTGGGGTCGTAGTGACGACGGCCCGAACCGGTAGACGGCGAGAATGACTGCGGCGACGACGATCGCGCCGGGGATCGCGAGCCACTTCATGCTGCGGCGGTGCGCCGGCTGCGCATCCGCGACGACCGCGGTAGGCCGCGCGACGATCGGAATGTAGCTCCCGCGCGGGTACTCGAGCCGCAGCGGTTCCGTGCGGCCCGGGCCCGCGTAGTATTCGGCCAGCTTCGCGCGCAGCCGCCTCGCCTCGACGCGGACGATCGGATCGAGCCGCGGATCGTAGCCGTCCTTCCGATCAAAGACCTCGCGACCGATCACGAATTCCTTGATCTGGTCCTCGCGGCCGCTGATCTTGGATTCGACGGTAAAGCGCAGGAAGCGGCAGAGGCGCGCGGCGCCGGAGAACAGGTCGTCGGCGACGATACGTTCGAGATGGTCGCGTACCGCCTGCACGAGGATGCCGTCCATCTCTTTCACACTGCCACCCTACTGCTTTCAACTTCAAGAGCTCGGGCGAACCTTACGGTAAGATTACCGCTGCGGCGCCGGTCGTTACTGCGCCGGCGCGGCGGCTCCGTGCGATCGTCAGGCATGATGAAAAAGCTACTCTTCGCACTCGCCCTCGGGCTCCTGGTGACCGCGGCCCCGGCCCTCGCCGGTCCGCCGCTGATCTGCGGGCCGATCGACATCGGCACGGCGCAGTCGCTTCCGTGGTCGAGCGCGCCGGGCTGGAACGGTGCGCTGGCTTCGTACGAGCTCGCACACCTGAGCGACGACACAGTCTCGTTGCTGACGCTGCAAACGCCGGTCGACGTTCGCCGCGAGACGCTGAGGCGCGCCGCGATTTACGCGACCCGCCAAACAGATCTCGCCGAAGCGTTGGCCGCGCGCCTCATCGCGCGAGCCACCGCGGCCAACGATGTCGGGAACAGCCCGGTAGCGTGGTTCGACGCCGGCTACTTCGTCGAGACCATCCGACAAGCCGCGCAGATGGGGCCGATGCTGCGTCCTGAACAGCGCCTTGCCTGGAAGCTCAGAACGGACCCGACACGCGTGGACGGACTCGCCCTCATCGACAAGGCGATTCGGATGGGCGGCCGCGACATGCAACCGGCGGCAGTTTTCGTCGCAGCAGCCAGAACGCCGATCGGCCGATAGCGCGCGTCTGTTCGAAGCAAGTTGTTTGACGGAGCCGTCGCCGCCCGCGCGACGGCTCCGTCCGGCTTAGTCGTCGTGGCCGTCCCGATCGGGACCGTCGCCGCCCGCGCTGCAGGATGCGCCGCTCGGGTTGCGGAGCCACGGTGCGTACGTGACGTTCGTGGTGACGCGATCTCCGGAGCCCGTGCCGACCGGCCCCGGTCCGTTCGACGCGCCCCACCAGTTGTTCGTCGCATTGACGTTGAACGCGCTCAGGTTGTTGACGCCGAACGCGGTATTGCCGGTCAGGCGGTTGCGGTTCGCCACGACGGTGTTCGCGGCCGTGACGGCAGTCGTTCCCACCTTCACGCCGTTCGTGTTGTCGTGCAGATTGTTCCCGGTGATCGTGACGGCTGAATTCGAGCCGATGCCGAAGTCGTTCGCCACGTTGACGCCCGTGCCGGCGGAGCCGACGGCGTTGCAGTCGACGAGAATGTTGCTGTCGCCGCCGCCGATGTAGATCGCCGACGAGTGCCCGTCGCCCTTCACCGTATTGCCGGCGACGAGCGCGTGGTTCGTCTTGAACAGCGCCACGAGCGTGCCGTCACCGTTGCCCTTGTTGCCGGTCACGGCGATATTGGCATTACCTTCGATGATCGTGATATCGGCGTTGTAGATCGCGCCGTTCGCACCGCCGAAGGTGTTGTCGGCCAGAAGCACGTTTTGAACGGGGCTGGTGTTCGCCTGGAAACCGTCGCCGGCCGTCGGCGTCGACTTGACGAGATTTTGAAAGAACGCGGTGTTGCTCGTGTTGAAGGACGCCGCGCGACCGGGATTGTTGACGATGTTGTTCTTGATCGTTTCGCCGGAGTTGGCGCCCATCATCACGATCGCGGCCGTGCCCTGGCTCACGGGGCCGTTGAGCGTGAACCCGTCGACCGTGACGCTGTTCGCGGAGATCGTGACGTCGGGGCCGGCGCCGCCGTTGATTACCGATTCGCTGCCGCGCGAAGCGCGCGCGTCGCGGCCCGCCTGCGCTCCGCGCAGCGTGAGCGAGCGCGGGATGGTGACGTTTTCGGTATAGGATCCGGGCGCGACGTCGATCGTCGCACACCCGGGTGCATTGACCGCTGCCTGGATGGTCGGGTAATTCGCGGGAACGTTACACGTCGGGCCGCCGACCGATAACACGGTGCGGGCTGGTCCGGACGGGGTGATCGCAGAACCCGCCCCGGGAACCGTTGAGCTGCCGCCACCGCCGCTGCACGCGGAGATTCCGATGAGGGCCGCGCTCACAAGAGCGGGCCGATAGAGTCGTCGCATGGTCAACCTCGTACGCTCATTCGATAAGCGAAAAGAAGGGCGCCTAATAGGCCCCCGCGCCGGACTTATTGCAGGGCTAGTGAGCGGCCCCTTGAGTATTTAGGCCCGGGACCGCGCGCGGCAGGGCCATGCAGCTATCTGGTAAGGGGTCAGTTGCCCGGATTGCGCTCTCGAAGCGTGATGCTGCGCTTCGTCATCTCAGCGGTCAGTCACCGTACGAAAGTGTGGAATGTGATCGGTAGATCGCACCACGGTAAAACGCGCGCACATAATCCGCATTCTACACGGCCGGTTCGACTGAGTCCGGTTCGCTAAGACCCGTCGGGATTGCGTATCTCCGCCGCGTCGTATCCTCGATACGCCGCCCACCGCACTTCTCGATGACCCGTATCGACGCAGTGTTTTGGTGAGCGCAGGTGACCAAGGCTTCGGCGACGCCTTTGGAGCGGAGAAACTTCAGCGCCTCACGGAGCGCGAATGTCGCGATCCCCTTGTTCCGATGCGCGGGGTGCACATCATAGCCGACGTGGCCGCCGAACGCCTCGAGTTTGGGCGTGAGCGGATGGCGGACACCGCACTGACCTACGACAACGTCGTCCAGCACGATCCAGAACGCGTCGAAAGGTGTCCGATTCGGCGGAAGGTTCCGCCCCTCGCTCCAGCCGCGTAGTGCCTCTGCGTAGGCAACGGAATCCCGGTGCGCGATCTCCTGGTCCTGTGCCGTCCATAGATCCTCGCCGACGGACATGAACGCGTCACGCATGGCGGCGAACGAGTCGGCCAATTCGCCTGACGGCCGCTCGAGGCGAAGGCTCTCCGTCATTTGTTGGCACTCCATGAAGATGTTCAACGAACTTCGAGAGCCCGATCTCGTCCCCTCGCCACTCGAAGATCGCTTTTCGATACCGTGGGAATCGCATGCCGGAGGAGTTTGTTCGTTACAGCATCATTGGTCGTTCTTGAAGCTGCAGCCTGGTCGGAGGTGCGGGAACATGGGGAAGATCGTCTTTGGAATGATGCAGTCTCTCGATGGCTACGTTGCTGGCGTTGAGGGCGAGCTGGAGCCGCCGCTTCATTCGCCACCGGGCATCGCGCTCTTTCGTTATTGGATCGACCACGTCCGCAACCTCGGGGGCAGTCTGTACGGTCGTCGCATGTACGAGGTGATGCGCTATTGGGACGAGGACCGACCGGAATGGGGCGCGAGCGAGCACGAATTCGCGGCGGCGTGGCGGACGCAACCGAAATGGGTTGCATCACGCTCGCTACAGTCGGTCGGCGCCAACGCCACGCTCGTCGGCGCCGATCTCGAAGCCTTCGTTCGCCGGCTGAAGGGGGAGGTCGACGGCGTCATCGACGTTGCCGGGCCCGATCTGGCGGCGAGTCTCACTGACCTCGGTCTCATCGACGAGTATCATCTCTACTTTCGTCCGTTCGTTCTCGGCCGTGGCAAACCGTACTTCGCCGGTGCCCGAACGCCGCTCCGCTTTGTTGGCTCCAATCCTGTCGGCGAGGACGCGATCAGGCTCACGTTCGTTCCTGCCTGACAGCGCTCACCGCGGCCGGCACGGACGCGCGAATGAAGTAGCCGTCGGAGACCGGATCGCCGAATTTATTGAACGTCTCTAGCGCAACCGGACCCGATATCGCTACCGTACGCGCCGGCCTTCGGTGCTGACTTCAACGGCATGATAGCTACGGAGTTCGTAACACGAGCGACGATCGAGCTCACCGATTTGTGCTAGCGGCAGTCGTCGTCCCGTCGAAGGAATCCGGCGCGTGCGCGACCTACCATCCCGGCATGCGGACCTTCACACGAGCCCTCATCGGCGTGTTCGCCGCCGTTCTGCTCACCGTCTCGGCGGTGATGCCCGCCCGCGCCGATCTCGACGTCAGCGGCACCTACCGCATCGTCACCGGAACCGGCAAACATATGATCGTGACGCTGATCCAAAACAGCGATCAGTCGGTGGACGGCATGTACGCGGGCAACAACGGCGTGGCCGGCCGGCTCCACGGTACGTGGAACCGCGACGCGACGATGATGAGCTACACCTGGACCGAGCGCGACGGCGACTCGCAGAACAGCGGCACGAAGACGGGCTGGGGCAACATGCTCTGGAACAACGACGGGTCGCGCATGACGGCGCGCTGGGCGTTTCAGAACCAGTCGCAGACCATCGGACTCTGGAACGCTACGCTGATCACACCGTAGCGCAGGCGAGCACCGGCACGATTCCGTCCCGCACGCGCGAAGCGCCTGCCCAAGATGAAGCCGCTCGGACAGACGGTGGATCGGTCCCGGTGAAAGTGCGGACTCATTACGGAGAGTCCGCGAGTTCGATCCATGTCGGCGCGTGGTCGCTTGTCTTCTCCTTCCCGCGGACGTCTCTGTCGACGCCGGCGGCAACAAGCCGAGTTGCGACAGCGGGGCTGAGCAGCAGGTGATCGATTCGCAAGCCGGCGTTGCGGCCGAACGCGTTGCGGAAATAATCCCAAAAGGTGTAAATGCGCTCGCCGGGGTGCAGCGTGCGCACTGCGTCGGTCCACCCTTGTGATGCGAGGCGCTGGAACGCATCGCGCACCTCCGGGCGAAAGAGCGCGTCATCGACCCAGCGCTCCGGCTTGTAGACATCGAGGTCCGTCGGCATTACATTAAAGTCGCCGGCCAGGATCACCGGGATATCCCGCGCCAATAGGCTCGCAGCGTACGCAAGCAGCGCATCGAACCAGCCGAGCTTGTAGTCGAACTTCGGACCGGGAGCCGGGTTGCCGTTGGGCAAGTAGAGGCACCCGACGAGCAGGCCGTTCACCGTCGCCTCGATATAGCGCGATTGCGCCGCGTCGGGTTCACCGGGGAGACCGCGGCGCGTCTCGACCGGCCGCTCACCGCGCGCGAGAATCGCGACCCCGTTCCAGCTCTTCTGCCCCAGCCAAATTGCGCCGTATCCGGCGTCGCGTATCGCAGCTTCCGGAAACTTTTCTTGCGGGGCCTTTAGCTCCTGAAGGCACACGACGTCCGGCTGCGATTGCTGCAGCCAGTCGAGCAGCACCGGGAGCCGCCCGTTGACGCCGTTCACGTTGTAGGTCGCGACCTTCATCGGATGACGCACACCGCGCAGATGCGCTGGACGTAGTCGGCGCGGTCGTAGTCGTCCTCGAATCCCTCGCCGTGCTCGACGTAGGGGTAAACGCTGTGGTCGATCACTGCGGCGATTCTTCGCTGTTCAGCGCACGAGCTTCGCTGCGAAGAAGGCGCGCGCGAGCGTGATCGCAGCCTCGTGTGCCTTTGCGCGCACCGGCCCGC
>JAXDMB010000428.1:0-30192 GCA_034666325.1 Vulcanimicrobiota bacterium | reverse complement strand
TTGATCACCAGGTCTCGGATCGTGATCGCGCCTTTTCCCTCGATATTCGCGGGGCGGGACTCCATGCGAACTACGTGGTCCTGGCGGAGCTGGAGCTCAGCGGCGTCCTCCACCGTGACGATCCGCTCGTCGTCGGGGATAAACGAGCTGAGCACGTTGAGCAACGTGGTCTTGCCCGAACCGGTGCCGCCGCTCACGACGATGTTGAGCCGCGCTTCGACGGCCGCGCGCAAGAAGTCGAGCACCGGCGCGGTGATCGCGCCGACCGCGATGAGGTCCTCCACGCCGAAGCGCTTCGTGCCGAAGCGCCGAATCGTCAGCGTGGGGCCGTCGATCGCGAGCGGCGCGATGATCGCATTGACGCGCGAGCCGTCCGGAAGACGCGCGTCCACCATCGGGCTCGACTCGTCGAGGCGCCGTCCCAGCGGCGCGATGATGCGCTCGATCACGAGCCGCACCTGCCCGTCGTCGACGAACTGCTTCTCGGTGCGCTCGATCGTGCCGCGGCGCTCGACGTAGACGTTCGCGTGGCCGTTCACCATGATCTCGGTGATGTCGGGCTCGTGCAGCAGGCTCTCGAGCGGGCCGAACCCGAGCGCTTCCTCGACGACTTCGTGACGGATGCGCGACGCTTGTTCCGCGGTCGTGACGTCTTTGCGCGTGGCGAGAAAATCGTCCGCGATCGCGTCGACCTGGCCGCGCAGCTCGGCGAGCTTTTGCGCGTCGGTCGTCGCGCGCGCCGCGGCCAAGAAGTCGATCTTCGCGAACATCGCCGCGTGCAGCTCGGTCTTGAGGCGTTCGTTCGCCGCCGATTCCGCGTCCGCGAGCGGCGTCGCGACGACCGGCGTGTCGTCCGCGCTCGGCGGGACGCGGCGGTCGCCGATCGGGTTCGCGGCCGAGGGGCGCAGCGCCGGCATCGGTACCGCATCGGGCGCCGTCGCGAGCCCGGCGGAGAAGCGTCCGAACGCGCGGGCCCAGCCGCGGTCGCGGTGCGGCGGCAGGTCGGCGGCGATCGGGAACTTGAGCGACTGCTCGATCTCCCGCGCGCGCAGTTCCGCGGCGCCCCGCAAGTCGTACAGCGTGAACGCGATGCGTGAGGCCGGGATGCCGAAGCGGTCCATGGCGGAGAGCATCGCTTGTGCCGCGCTGACGCCGAGCAGCGTCGGCTCGCTCAGCACCACGATCTTCGTCGCGTTCGCGATGAATGGGCGCACCGTCGCGGCGAACGGCTGCGGCGCGTCGACCACGACGAGCGCGTCGTGCGGAAGCTTTGCCGCGAAGCGCTCGACGGATTCCGCCGTGACGACGAAACCGTCTTCGTACGAGCGTGCGAGCTCGACGACGGACAGCGTGCCTTTCACGGCCAGCGCCGGCGCGCCGGGCACGCGCGCGATGTCGAGCTCTTTGGTGACGTCGTACCACACCGCGAGCGCGCGGCGCCCGGCGAGGTCGGCGTCGATGACGTAGCGCTTTCCTTGCGCGGGAAGGTGCTCGGCCAGGTTCATCGCGATGTGCGAAGCACCGACGCCGCCCTTGGCGCCGACGACGACGACGATGCGCGGGCTCACGGACGTGCCGGTCCGGCGCCCGAGGTTCGGTCGAGCTCGATCACGGTGACGCCGCTGATCGGCGCGGGCGTCGGTGCAGGCCGTGCCGCGACGACGGCCGGCGCGGCCGGAGCCGCGACGGGCGGTGCCGCGGGCGGCGCCTGCTGCGCGACCGGCGGCCGCTCGGGGACGCCGAGGCGCAGCGGTTCGGCCGGAAACGCGCGGATCGATTCTTTGGGTGAACGAAGCGCGAGACGCAGCGTCGTGTTGAGATCCGCCGACGCGAGCAGGTTCACTTGCTTGGGCGTGAGCGCCAGCGTGACGGTCGTTAGATTTTGCGCGTCCGGCGCCGGCGTGGCGCTCGTCGTTTCCACTTCGTTGCCCATCGCGAGGACGAGCGCGCCGCGCAGGATCGCCGATGCGCGCGGAACCTCGGTCCCGACGCGCGGCGGAACGGCGACGACGTCGACGCGGTCGCCGGGCTGGATCAGCCCCGCAACGCCTTTGACGCGATCGATGGAGATGCTCACCGCGCGCATCCCCACCGGCAGGCGCGCCGGAAGCGCGTTGGCTCCCGCGATGCCGATCTTCGAGCCGGTGACGACGCTACCGGACGGGATCGTGATGAGCGAGTACTTGCCGGCGATCTGCTTGCGGTCGACGATCGCGTCCTGATCGATCTCGCCCGCGGGCCGCGTCGCCTGCGTGACGTACGCGTCGGTGAGCAGCGCGCGCGCCGGAATGTCGCGCGCCGCGACGTAGACCTTTCTCGTTTCCACCACCGCGGCGGATGCGTGCAGCGATCCGAGGTAGTTCAGCAGCAGCACGCCGGTTCCGAGCGCGAGCAGCAGGCCGATGACGAGCGGGATCCGGCGGGCATTCTTCATGGGAGTCCTCAGAGCCTGACGAGCGCGGTCGCGACGAACGCGATGCTGCCGCCGGCGATCGCGACGGCATACGGAAGCGGAACGTCGCCGGCCGGCACGCCGCGCGCCGCGACGGCGGCGGTGCTGCGCACCAGCGACACGAGACGTCCGCGTGCCGCGGCGGACACCAGCGCGAACACGGCGCCGGCGATCAATATGTCGAGCACGAGCGAAATGGCGCCCGGGAATCCGGCGAAGCCGCAGCACGCCGCGATGAGCTTCACGTCGCCGCCGCCGAACCAGCCGGCGGAAAAGGCGACGGATCCCACCGCGAACGCCGCGGCGATGGTAAGGATGCACATCAGGACGGCCGGCGGGCCGCTGAACGCGCTGATGGCGATGGCCGCGACCGCGGCGGAGCCGGTGAGCACGTTCGGAATCCTGCGCGTGCGAACGTCGGTCACGGCCGCGATGCACGTGACGAGAAGGAGAACGGTGGTGGCCGCGGTCATGGGTAGGTCGACGAGACGTTCTGATATTGCGACAGAAGCTGGTTGCCGATGAAGACGACGGCGCCGACGCAGAGCACCGCGACGAAGCCGAGGATAAGACCGTACTCGGCGAGTCCTTGTCCCCGGTCGTCGCGGAGCGTGCTCAGCATCAGAAGATCGACCGCAGACTGCCGAGGAGCTCGCCGAGCGGGTGATTCAGCACCAGCGCGGCGGCGCACTGAACGGTCACGAGGGCGATCACGAGCGCCGTCGGCTCGCGCAGAACTGCGTTGATCATGGCGGTTCCTAGATGCTGCTGCCGACGTTGCTGAGCAGACCCTGGACTTTGCCGCTCAGGAACACGACGGCGGTGATGCACAGGACGGCGACGAGCCCGAGGATGAGACCGTATTCGGCGAGGCCTTGGCCCGATTCGTCATCGATGATGGAACGGAGCGTGTCGGTCATGGAAGTTCTCCTTGAGATGTGCTAGCGCACGGAAGCGGGGATGTCGTCCGGCGGGACGTGAGCATTCGGAGCCGCGATCGTAACGGTGGCGCGCACGCCGGGGCCTGCCGGCAGTGAACGCACGACGACCGTCACGATCGCGTTGCGGAAGAACGCCGGCGCAAGAGGCAGCGCGGCGTCGTATCGGCCGTCCGCGTCCGTCTGAACGGGGCGGCGGCTCAGGAGCACCGTCGGAAGGTCTTGCGAGAACGTCGCGTACAGCGACGCTTCCAACGGCTGGGAGGCGGGAGCTTTGCCGGTGATTCGCACCGCTTCGGCTCCGGCCGCACGCGTTGCGGCCAACGTGATGCCGATCACCGGCGCGTCCGCGCTGTGCGCTGGGATGGCCGCACCGAACACTGCCATCGCGGCGACGAGAGTGATCGTGAACGGACCGGTGATCTGCATCGTGGCCGCATCGTACACATGAAATCGTCGCGCTGAAAAGCCCGTTCCGACAGAATTGACGGTGTGTCCACGCTCTGTCAACGCACGGACAACGGTACGCTCTGGCATACTCGGTTCACCGGCTCACACTCCCCCGGGAGAGGAATCGTTTTGCGCCAGTCTCTTCATCTCGTTCTCGCCGCGCTCGTCGCTGCATCGGCTTGCGTGACGCCGCTCACTGCGTCCGCCGATGCGCTGACGTCGATGACGCTGCGTACCGGGCAGTCGACGATCGTCGCGACCCCGCACCTGACGCGCGTCGCGGTCGGCGACGGCAAGATCGCCGGCGTGCTCGCGGTGGGAAACACCGAGATCGTCGTGAGCGGGCGCGCGGCCGGACGCACGACGCTGCTCGTTTGGAGCAGCGCGGGCCGCCGCACGTACGACGTGACGGTGACGGAGCAGAGTCTCGAGAGCCTGCGCCAGATGATGGAACGCGCAATCGCCGACCCGAGCCTTCACGTAGAGCAGTTCGACCGCTCGATCGCGATCAACGGAACGGTTCCCAACGGTGAAAGCCTCGTGCACCTCGGCGAGGTGGTGTCGCACTTCGAGCCCGTCGCGAGCGCGCAGAAGTTCTCGATCGTCAACGCGGTCACGGTGTCGCGCCCGCTCGGCCCGCTGCAGAACGAGCTCGCCTCGGCACCGGCGACCGCGTCGATTCGCGTCGACCGCGACACGAAGGGCAATCTCATCGTGAGCGGTCAAGTGGAGGACCGCACGACCGCCGAGCACGTGCTGCACCGCGTGCGCGCGCTCGCGGGACCCTATCTCGCGATCGACGGCAAGGTGGTCGACCGCATCGAGACGCGCACCGTGTCGCAAGTCGACGTGAAAGTGTACGTGCTCGAAGTCGACGAGACGGCGCTGCGCCAGCTCGGCGTGAACTTGCAGTCGGCGTCGTTCCGGCCGGACGGAACGTACGCGCTCGGCGGGCCGCAGTTCCCGGTCGTCGAGGATCCGCTCACCACCGGACGCGGGCCCGGTCCCGGCATCCCGGGACACGCGCTCAGCATCGGCGCGTTCTTCCGCTCGGTGACGCTCGCGCCCACGCTGAACCTCGTGCTCAACAACGGGCACGCGCGCATCCTGTCGTCGCCCAATCTCGTGACGATGCCGGGACGCCAAGCCGATTTTCTGGTCGGCGGGCAGATCCCGATTCCCGTCGCCACCGGGCCGCAGCAGATCGCGATCCAGTACAAAGACTTCGGCGTGAAGCTCGTCGTGACGCCGACGATTCTGGGCGAGGGCAGCGTCGAGACGGTGATCGCGCCCGAGGTTTCCGATCTCGACTTCCAAGACGGCGTGTCGATCAACGGGTTCGTCGTCCCCGCGCTCAAGATGAGCCGGCTCTCCACGGACGTCGTCACGCGCGCGGGCGAGTCGATCGTGATGGGCGGCTTGCTGCGCCGCCAGGAACAGCGCGTGATCGACAAGATCCCGTATCTCGGCGACCTCCCGGTGCTCGGCAAGCTGTTCCGCTCGACGCGCTATCAGAGCTCGCAGACCGACGTCGTGTTCGTGATGACGCCGGAAATCCTCATTCGCTGACATGCGGGTTCGGGACGTGGTGGGGTGGCTGCTCGCGCCCGCCATCCTCGCGGCGATGATCGCGCTCAACCCGTTGAACCGCCCGACGTATCTGATGGGCGACTTTCGCGCGTTCTACTGCGCGGGCGCGGTGATCGCGCAGAACGCGAACCCGTATCTCGAGGAGCCGCTGCGCGGCTGCGAGCGCGAGGCGGGACCGCCGCGCGAGCCGCGCTTCCTTGAAGCGGTCGCGCTGCCGGCGCCGCTGCCGCCGTACGCGCTGCTCCTGTTCGTGCCGTTCGCCCTGCTGCCGTTTCCGGTGGCGGCCGCGCTGTACGGCGCGTTGCTGATCGGCGCGATGTCCGCGGCGACGGTGCTATTCGCGCGCGTCACCGGCGCTTCCAGCGTGCTCTTGAACGTGATCTTCGCCGCGATAACGGCGAGCGTGACCTACTATGTGGGCCAGCCCGTTCCGCTGGTGTTGCTCGCGCTCGCGGGCGCGGCGCTGTTCGTGCGCGACCGGTGCTGGACCGCGGCGGGCGCGTGCGCCGTCGCGGCGAGCATCGAGCCGCACGTGGCGCTGCCGGCGATCGCGGCGATGCTCGTCGCGTTGCCGCGTACGCGGGTGCCGATTTTCGCGGGAGGTGTCGTGCTCGGCTTGGCGGGCGTGCTCGCGGTCGGGCTGCCGACGAGCATCGAATACGTGCGCGACGTCGTGCCCGCGCACGCGCTCGCGAACGCGTACGAGTGGCAGTTCAGCCTCACGTCGCTGCTGACGTCGTTCGGCGTCGCCGCGCCGGTGGCGATACGCTGGGGTGAGGTGATGTTCGCCGCGATGGTTACGGCCGGCGTGGTGGTCGCGCGGCGCCTGCGCGCGATGACGGGGGATGCCGCGGTGCTGGTGATCGTGCCGCCCGCGTTCGCGGTGTTCGGCGGCGTGCACGTGCATTTCCAGCAGCTCGCGGTCGCATTTCCCGCGATCGTCTACGTGCTCGTGCGGTATCCGCAGATTCGCACGCTGGCGGCGAGCGGTCTCGCGCTCGCGATGATCCCCTGGAACGTGATGGGCGCGAGCCTGCTCGCCGGTGTGTCGCCGCTGCTGGTGGGCGCGTTCGGCGCGCTGACCGTCGGCCGCCGCGCCGGACTCGTGCTCGCCGCCGCCGCCGCGTGCATCGGGTTCTCGCTGCTGGCGTTCGCCTTGACGGGCCTTGGTCCCGCGACGATCGACTTCGTCGCGAAAACGTATCCGCCGGATTCGCTCGCGGAGCTGAGCTGGGGCGACTTCTCGCATGCTGCGCTGATGCGCCCGTCGCTCATGATGCAGTGGCTGCGCCTGCCGACGCTCGCCGGCCTCGCATGCGGTCTGCTGGCGATCGTGCGCGTGGCATACGGCGAACGGTCTGCCGCAAGCGCCGGCGGCGCTTCGAACGAGTCCGGCGGCGGTTACGCCGGCGCGGCGCACGTGCGCGAGACTGCGACTGTCAAGACCGCGGGCCGTCGCGGACGTCCTGCGGCGACGAGCACGCTCACCTCGTGAACCTCGTTCGCTCCGGCCGGTGGACCGATCCGCGCGAGCTGCTGCCTTGGGTGTGCGTTGCTTCCGTCGTTGCGTGGCTGATTGCGCTCGCGTTGCGGTTTCCCGCCGGTGACGGCGATCTGTTGTGGCAGCGGTGGCTCGGTGAACGGATCTTGCGCGAGCACGCGATTCCGCGTGCGCTCGGGAGTGAGACGTTCGCGGCGGCCGGTGCGCCGTGGACGCCGCATGAATGGCTCTTTTCGACGCTGCTCGCGGCGTCCGCGCAGCACGGTGCGGCGTGGTTCGTGCCGGTCGTCTGCGCGCTAGCCGTGGGGGTTGGTCTTGTCACCGTGGTGCTGCGGTGCCGGCGGCGCGGTGTGTCCGCAACGACGACGTCCGCCGCGGTGCTCGTGTGCGCGCTCGCGACGATCCAGTCGTTCGGGGCGCGCGCTCAGGTGCTGGGCTGGGCCGGCGTCGCGACGGTCGTGTGGCTGCTCGAGAGCGAAGCGCCGCTCGCGTGGGCCGCGGTGCCGGTGACGATCGTCTGGGCGAACCTCCACGCCAGCGCGTTCCTCGCTCCGGCGGTTGCGACGCTGTTCGTCATCGCCGCGCTGCTGCGCGAGCGCGCGTGGACACGGGCGGTGACCCGCGCCGCCGCACTCGCCGCCGCATGCGGCGCCGCTACGCTCGCGACGCCGCTCGGCTTCGATCTCGCGCGCTATGCGCTGGCGCTTCTCGCGAGCCCGATACGGCATTCGATCAGCGAGTGGGGCACGACGAGCGCGAGCAGCTACGCGTTCGTCGCGGGTGCGCTGCCGTTGCTGTTGCTGCTCGCGGCGTTCGGCGTGCGCGCATCGCTGCGCGACCGGCTGCTCGCCGCGGCGTTCACGGTGCTGCTGTTCGCGGCGGTGCGCAACGTCCCGGTGTTCGCGCTGATCGCCGCCCCGATCGCGCTGGCCGCGCTTCCCCGCGCGCGAGAACGTGTCGTCGTTGCGCGTGCTCCCGCATGGGTGACTGTGGCGGCGGTTGGGTGCTGCGGGGTCGTCATCAGCGTGCTTTCCTGGCAGCAGGTGCCGTCTGCCGCAAGTTCGCTGCCGGTCGGCACGGCTCGGGCGCTCCTCGCTCAGGCGCACGTGCCGCCGCGCGTGTTGTGCGAGGATTTCGCGTGGTGCAGTTTGTTCCTGAACGAGCCCGCGCGCTTCTTCATGGACGGGCGCTGCGATCCGTATCCGGCGCCGATGTGGCGCGATTACCGCGAGGTGATCGACGGAAACCGGCGCTGGGCCGCGATCCTCGACCGCGAGCGCGTCGACGCGGTGCTCGTGCGGCGGAACGGCGCGCTCGACAGCCTGCTCGCGGAGCGGCGCGGCACCTGGCGGCGGATCGCGTCGGACGGCGTCTCCGGCTTGTACGTCCGGCCGGCCGTCGTTGCCTCGGCCGGAGTGAACGCGCGGTGACGCAACGGCGCGACGTGCTCTTGCCGCTCACGTCGCTGCGGTTCGTCGCGGCGCTGCTCGTGTTCACGTGGCACTGCGTTCCGACGCGCGGCGTTTCCGCGGTGTTCTCGCTAGGCTACACCGGGGTCGCGTTCTTTTTTCTGCTGTCCGGGTTCATCCTCACGTACACGTATCACGGCGCTTTTCGCGACGGATTGCGGCTCGACGCCGTTCGCGCGTTCTACGCGGCGCGCATCGCGCGCGTCTACCCGCTGCACCTCGCCACGATGCCGCTGATGATCGCGTGCTTGATGCTCCTGGGGCCGAATCCGCTGTGGAGCGGCGTCGACGTGCCGACCCGCGTGCACGCCGTCGCGGCGCAGGTGCTGCTCGTACAGAGCTGGATTCCGGCGGCGGCGATCTACTTCGGCGCGAACGGACCGGCCTGGAGCATCTCGGTGGAGGCGTTCTTCTACGCGGTGTTCCCGGTCGCCGCGTTCGTGCTGCTGCGCGCGTTTCGCGCCTCGCCTCCGCACGCGGTGCTGCTGTGCGCCGCCGCCATCTGGGCCGCGCAGACGGCGCTGCTGTGGCCGCAGCGCGCCGTTGTGGACGACTGGCGGTGGTACGTCTTCCCGCCGAGCCGGTTGACCGACTTCGTGGTCGGAATGATGCTCGCCATCGCGTACTTGCGCTCCGCGCAGCACGCCGGTGCCGCAATGGGCTCCGAACAGCATGCGCGTGCCGTGCTGGGCTCCGGCCGGCTTGGCCGTGTCGCGCTGCATCCGACGAGCATGGAGACTCTCGCCGTAGCCGCGGTCGTGCTCGCGGTGTTCGTGTCGCCGTTCGTGCCGCTGTCGCTGCGCTTCTCGGCATGGGTCATGCCGGCATGGGGCTTCTTGATCCTTGCGTTCGCGCGGCAGAGCGGCGCCGTCTCGCGCGCGCTCGCGCATCCGACCCTCGTGCGGCTCGGTGAGGTGAGCTTTGCGTTCTACCTGTGTCATCTCGCCGTCATCACGCTGCTCGGTCACGTGCTTGCTGCGGAGGGATGGTGGTTCGTGCCGATCGCGCTCACCGTCACGGTCGTGGTGAGCTTCGCGCTGTACCACGGCGTCGAGCAGCCGCTTCGCGCGCGCCTGCGCGCTTTCGCCGCGCCGCACGGAACGCACGTTTCTGCGGGGCCTGTTGCGCACGGTTCCGAGCGCGAGGCGGTGACGGCGCTGCGGTTCTTCGCGGCGCTCCTCGTGTTCGTCTACCACTGTGCGCCGACCGAACCGTTCGGCACGCGCTATGCGCTCGGCCATAGCGGCGTCGGATTTTTCTTTCTGCTCTCGGGATTGATCCTGACGTACACGTACCATCGCCGGTTCGCAACGATGACCGCGTGGGCGGCCGTGCGCGAGTTTTACGTTGCCCGCATCGCGCGCATCTATCCCGTTCATCTCGTCGCGACGGCGTTCGCGGCGCTCGTTCTTTGGCGTTTCGGCGGAACGACCTGGGACATGTCGGTCGTCTCGACGCGGCAGATCGCCGCGGCTGCGCAACTGCTGCTCGTGCAGTCGTGGAGTCCCGATGAGAAGATCTATCTCGGAATCAACGCGCCCGCGTGGAGCATCTCGACGGAGATGTTCTTCTACGCGGTGTTTCCGTTCGTCGTCCGTTCTCTGCTGCGCTCGTTCGGTGCGAGCGCGCCGCGCACGATCTGGGTCGCGGCCGCGATGCCGTGGGCGATCGAAACGGTCACGGCGCTGATCCCGCACCGCACGGCCGTGTGGACCGCGTACGTGCTGCCGCCGGTGCGGCTGGCCGACTTCATCGTCGGCATGCTCCTCGGGATCGCTTTCTTGCGCTCGAAGCCGTCCGCGTCGAACGGCCGCCGCGCAACGTGCTTCGAGGCGCTTGCACTCGGCGGCGTGGCCGCGGCGATCGCGCTGTCGCCGCACGTCCCAGAAGCGCTTCGCTACTCGCTGTTCTTGATGCCGTTCTGGGCCGTGCTGATCGCGGTGTTCGTGCGACAGGAAGGCGCGATCTCGCGGATGCTGCGCTGGCCGCCGTTCGTGATGTTGGGACGCGCGAGCTTTGCGTTTTACCTGATCCACTGGCCGGTGATCGCAGTGGTCGGCGGCACGCTGGGATGGACGCATCCCGGGTTCGCGATGTTCGTCGCGTTCACCGTGAGCATCGCGCTGAGCTTCGTGCTGTACCATGCGGTCGAACAGCCGATGCGCTCGTTCCTGCGCTCGGCGCTCACGCCGTCGCGCCGGTGCCGGTCGCTCGCCCCGGCCGTCAGCGCGCCATAGGCGCCGGTCCCCTCCGGGCCAGGTGGAGGGACGGTAGGTATCTCGGCAAGCAGGGTACCTACGGTTCGTGAGCGCCGCTATCGCCGGCAAGAAAGCACGGTCCGGACGACCGCCCGCAAATCCCGTCCTTCACTTCTTGCGAAAGATGGGTCCGGGGATCATCACCGGCGCGGCGGACGACGATCCGTCGGGGATCTCGACCTACTCCGTTGCCGGAGCCACGACCGGCCTGTCGATGCTGTGGCTCGCGTTGATCACCACGCCGATGATGGCGGTCGTCCAGGGGATGTGCGCGCGCATCGGGATGGTGACCGGCGTCGGGCTCGCAGCGGTGATGCGGCAGCTGTTCCCGCGGTGGCTTGCGTTCGCTCTGGCGGGAATCGTCATCATCGCGAACACGTTCAACATCGGCGCGGACCTCGCCGGTATGGCGGCGTCGGCGCACATGGTCGCACGGTTGCCGGTCGTCGCGTGGGTCGTCGCGTTCGCGACCGTTCTCGTGCTGGCGGAACTGTATTGCTCGTACCGTCTTTTCAGCAGCGTCCTCAAATGGCTCGCGATCGCGCTGTTCGCATACATCGTCACCGCTTTTCTCGTCCACCCCGATTGGGGAACGATCCTGCGCCACGTCGTCGTCCCGGAATTCCACACCGACGCGCATTGGATCACGACGGTCGTCGCGCTGCTCGGCACCACCATCTCACCGTACCTGTTCTTCTGGCAGTCGTCGCTGATGGTGGAAGAAGAGAAGCAGATGGGTCGCGCGACCGTCGCCAAGCGAAAAGGCGCGACGAAGGGTGAAATCGCCGAAGCGCATGCGGACGTCAACGCCGGCATGGTGTACTCCAACCTGGTGATGTTCTTCATCATCGTGACGACCGCGGTGACGCTCGGCGCGCACGGCAAGCACGACATCGCGACGGCGCAGGACGCCGCCGAAGCGCTGCGCCCGCTCGCGGGAAATTTCTCGTACGTTCTGTTCACGCTGGGGATGGTGGGCACCGGGCTGCTCGCGATCCCGGTGCTCGCCGGCTCGTCGGCATACGTCGCGTCCGAGATGATGTCGTTTCGCAACGGCCTCGGAGAAACGCCGAACCGCGCGCCGCGGTTCTACGCCGTGCTGGCCGCCGGGATCGTCATCGGGATGGTGCTGAACCTGCTCGGACTGGATCCGATCAAGACGCTGTTCTGGTCGGCGGTCCTCAACGGCGTGGCCGCCGTGCCGCTGGTGTTCGCGGTCGTCACGATCGCAAGCAACGCGAAGATCATGGGCAAGTGGAAGAGCTCGCCGGCAGCCCGGTGCTGGGGCTGGCTGACGTTCGCGCTGATGAGCCTGGCCGCAATCGCAATGTTCGCGTTCTGGAACCGCCAGTAACGGTTAGACCGGCGCCGTGAACACCGGCACGTCCGACGTTGCGGGCGGCTGCACGTCGACGACGATCTCGTCGTTCAACGGCGCCTCGACTGCGTTGCCGTCGGCATACCGCAGCTCAACCGCGCGGGCACGATAGAGGCCCGTTGCGAACACCGGCCAGCCGTGCCAACGGCGAAACCGATATGCCCCGCCCGAGAAGTCCGTCTCGTCGGCCATTGCCCGCAAGAAACGCATTGCGCCGCCGGATTTCGGCGACCGGTCGAAAATGAGTGTTAGTCCGACGACCCCGGTCAGCGGCTGTGCCGTAGCGAGTGCGACCTCATCACGTGGTTGACCGTTTATCGTGATCGAAAGCTGATGACGCATTGAGACCCTCTTGAGAATCAAGATGCGCAGTCACCCCCGACCGCCGCGCCTGCGCTTCGCCGCGCGCAGACGCAGTCCCGTTGGCGCGAGCGAGAATATCTTCGATGCGATCGACCGCGTCGGCGATGTGATGCAGCGCGCCTGCATGCGCGGCTTGCTCGGCTTCGATTTTCTCAACGGCTTCGAAGAGATCGCGTAGAGTTGACAGCTTCACGCCTGTCAATCACGCGTCAAGCTGGTGCGGCAAGGCCTCGGTGGAAGAAACGGGTGCCTTCCGGCCAGAAATCTGGCTAGACTTGTTCCACCGCGCGGATTTCCGGGACGTCCTCGCGTACGACTGCTTCGATTCCGCCTTTGAGCGTTGAGAGGACTGCTGCGCAGCCGCCGCAGGCGCCGATCATCTGCACGTAGGCGACGGCGTCTTCCACCTTCACGAGCCACACGTCGCCGCCGTCGCGGCGGATCGCCGGGCGGATGCGGTCGAGCGCCGCTTCGATGCGCGCTTCGAGCGGGTTCGGCGTCACCGCCGAACCCGGCACGGTGGTCACTACTGTCCGAACTCCTTCATCAAGTCGTGCATGCGGCCCGCCATCGTGAGCGCGTCGTCCCATTTGCGCTGCCACATGTTGCGGCCGAAGATCAAGCCGACGCAGCCGGCTTCCATCGCGAGGCGCGCTTTGTGCACGGTGTCCTCGTCCGACAGCTTCGAGCCGCCCGACACGAGCACGAGCGTGCGTCCCGCCGACTTCACGACCTTGCGCAGGCCGTCGAGCTCGTCCATCTTCATCGTGTCGTACGGTTTTGGTGAGGACGGCGCGAGCTCTTCGGACTTGGGTACGTTGAGCTTCACGATGTCGGCGCCGATCTCGCACGCCACGCGCGCCGCGTAGTCGACCGCGTACAGCGAGTCCTGTCCGCCCTTCGCCTTCACGGCGGAGCCGCGCGGATACGCCCACACGATCAGCGGCAGACCGTACTTCTCGCACGCGCGCCGCACGTCGTTGGCCTGCTGGATGTCGCGATCTTGCGCCGGAGATCCGACGTAGATCGTGTAGCCGACCGCGTCGGCGCCGAGCCGCACCGCGTCTTCGACGCTGGACGTCAGCGGGCTGAACGACTGGTCGTCCGCCGGCACGTTGGTCTTGCCGTTCACCTTGAGGACGAGCGGCACGCGGCCGGCGTATTGCTTGTGGTATTTCTCGGCGAGCCCGATGTGGTAGGCGATGCCGGAGAAGCTGCCCTCGACCGCGAGGCGCAGCACCCAGTCCGTGTCGAGCGCGTCGGGATTGTCGAAGAAGTCGATCGGTCCGTGCTCGAGACCCTGATCGATCGGGAGCATCATCAGCGTCCCGTTGGCGGGGCCGTGCCCGTACATCATGTTGTAGAGGCGCGCGCGCTTGCCGGTCGAGAGGTTGAGGTCCTCGAACGTCGGCCGTCGGATCGAAGCAAGCATCCTGTCGGTTCCCCTTGGCGAGTGGTTCTGATCGACCGGACGGCTTCGCCCGAATCGCGTTGCGTTCATTGTGCTCGCAAGCCGGAACGCACGCAACGACGCTCGTCGCCGGAGTGCTCGGTGTACACCTGAAATTCCGTGCTGCGCGGCTTGCTTGCCAACAGCGGTACGATTCCTGGCGCGAGGCACCGGCTCGATTGAGCGGCCTTGAAACGCGGCCATCGCTGTGCTACTATTTCAGGAAGAAAAGATGACAACCGCAGGAACCATCGAGCAGCATATCAAGTCGGCGCCTCCTGGCGCCGTCTTCACGACGTCCGAATTTCTCGAGCGGGAATCGCCCGCTGCGGTGAAAACGGCTCTTTCACGCCTGAGCAAGCGTGGCATGATCGATCGTGTGCGCCGTGGCGTCTACCACAAGCCGCGGCCATCGCGGTTGGGCCGCGGAACGGCGCCGGCCGACATTGTGGCGATGCTGGCCGCCGGCGGAAAAGCGCCGGGGCCGGCTGGGCCGAGTGCCGCTGCCGCGCTTGGCCTGAGTACGCAAATTCCGCCAAAGGCAAAGTTCGCCGTCGTCGGCAGTCCGCCGACGTCGATTCCCGACGTCTCGTTCGTCGAGCGCTCGAACGCCGAACGGGTCGTTGCTCGCCTGCGCCCGATGGAAGTGGCGCTTCTCGAGGTGCTTCGCGACGACTTGCGCTGGGTCGAGGTTCCAATCGCGGACGTTCGCGGCCGCGTACGAGACCTCGTGGCAGCCGGCGCGATCGACCCGGCACGGCTGAATTTGGCGGCGAAGAGAGAGCCGCGCCGCGTGGTCACGATGCTCGACGGATTGTTGACGGGCTAGTGCCGTGCTATTGCGGAGCAGGCCCGATGATTTTGCAGCGCTCATCGATCGCGTTGCGGGAGCGTTGCGGTATCCCGTTGCGTTCGTCGAGCGGGATTACTGGATAACGGAGATATTGCGGTCGATCGCTCGCCCGATCGATGGCTATGATGCAGCCGTGATCTTCAAAGGCGGAACGAGTCTTTCCAAGGGCTGGAAGCTGATTCAGCGCATGTCCGAGGACGTCGACGTGCTGGTGACGTTCGGCGCCGCTGTTTCAAAGGGCGCTCGCGACAGGGTTCTCAAGCTGCTCGTCGCGCGCACCGAGACCGACATCGGCGTCGCTGCTACCGGAGGTCCCGCTGCTACGTCAGTCCATCGATCGCGCCACTTCGAATATCCCGCGCAGCACGCGCATCAGGCTCTTACAGGCCGCCGGGTCTTACTCGAGCTCGGGCTCGTGGCGGCCCCGAGCCGCATGAGCGGCTTGCGATACGGTCGTTGACGGCCGGCGTGGCCGTATCCCAGCTCGGCATGGCGGAGAACGAATACGAGGAGTTCGCAGCGGTCGTCGTCGACACACTTTCGCGCGAG
Organism: Vulcanimicrobiota bacterium; assembly: GCA_034666325.1. Lineage (GTDB taxonomy): Bacteria > Vulcanimicrobiota > Vulcanimicrobiia > Vulcanimicrobiales > Vulcanimicrobiaceae > Vulcanimicrobium. Next base: position 14,941 of record JAXDMB010000428.1, on the reverse strand, counting down.
CGAACGCTCTTCGAGAAGCTGGCCGCACTCCATCACGTAGCGAGCTCGCTCGAAAACGGCGCTCTCCCTGAACGCCTCGGAACCAAGCTCCGTCACGCGTACGACGTCGGGATGCTTCTCGGGGATCGAGAAACCATCTCGGTGCTGCGGTCTGGTACGCGCGGTGATTTGCTGCACGACATCGAGCAGCGCAGCATGGCCAACGAATTCGGCTGGACTGCGCGGCCCTCGGGCGGCTACGCGAATAGTCCGGCGTTCGATGACCCGTTCATCGCGCACGCGTCGGTGCAGGAAGCCTACGAGCGCGCGCTGGAATTGGTCGTCGGCGGTCCGAAACCGTCGTTGCAGGACGTGGCAGCCCAAGTGCGCGCTCACGCAGACCTATTGTAACTCGCATGAAGAACGTGTTCGTTACGGGCGGCAGCGGCTTCATCGGCGCCGCGTTCGTGCGTGCGGCCGTTGCTGTCGGCGCGCCACACCGTCAGCGCGCGGCGAGCACCGCTAGCAGCGCATAAAGCGCGGCGAGGCCCGTGAGGGTCGTCGCGTACAACGCGACGCCCCAGAGCGCGATCGATGCTGGGCGCGGATCGCCCGTCGTGCGGCGCACGAGTACAATCGCCGACACCGCGGCGGGCGCGAGCGCGAGCATGATGAGACCGGCGTGCATGCGCAGCGCTGATCCCACCGCGGTCATCACGGTGAAGATCGCCGCGATGGTGATGAGCTGCAGCGCGCGCGCCGTTCCCCACCGCACCACGAGATTGCGCTTTCCCGCGAGAAAGTCCACTCCGGCGTCCGGCAGCTCGACGCACAGCATCATCGCGAGCATCGCGCCGGCCGGTGCGGTGACCGCGGTGATGATGGGATCGTCGATGCGACCCGAGAACGCCGCATATCCGGCGCACGGGACGAGCACCGCGACGACCAGCGCCGTGTCGATCTCGCCCAGACCGCGCGCGGCGAAGCGCACCGGCGGCGCGGAATAACACCACGCGAGCACGAGGATCGCGATCCCGAGCGCCGCGACGGTGACGTTGCCGGCGAGCATGAAGCGCGCCGTCACGGCAAGTCCGAGTGCGGCGCAAACCAGCGCGGCGATCAGCGCGACGCGCGGGTGCAGATCGCCGGCGACCAGCACGCCGCTGCCGCCCGACCACGCCGTGCGCCGCGCGTCCGCGTCGCATTCGCGGTCGAAGTAATCGTTCGCGTAGTGCACCATCAGGTGGAACGCCGTCACGAGCGCTTGCACCCACAGATACGTCGCGAGGTCGACGCGGCGCCCCGACCATGCCGCGACCGACGCGCCGAGCGCGACGCCCGCGAAGCCGCCGTACAAGAACAGCGGCCGGGTGAGCCGGACGAACGCCAGCAGCCGTCGCACCGGTCGTTACTCACGCACGCGGTCCGCGGCTCCTCCAACCATTGCCGCAGGCCGTCGCGTTCCGGGCGCCGTACGCGAGCGGCTCGTATGGCAAACACCCAGGTCGGATTCGTCGGCGCCGGCGTGATGGGCGAGCCGATGGCGGCTTCCCTGCTGCGCGCCGGCTACGCGGTGAGCGTGTGCGCGCACCGCAACCGCGAGCCGGTCGAGCGGCTCATCGCGCAAGGCGCGACCGACGGCGGCGATCCGGCCGGCGCGGCGCGCGGGAGCGCCTTCTTGATCACGTGCGTACCGGACGCGCCGCAGGTGGACGAAGCGCTTTTCGGCGAGCGCGGCGCGGCGAGCGGCGCGGCGCCGGGCACGATGTTCATCGACATGTCCACCATCTCGCCGGTCGCGACGCGCGCGTTCGACGCGCGCTTGCGCGCGAGCGGATTTCGCTTCGCCGACGCGCCGGTGTCGGGCGGCGCCGCGCGCGCGAAGACCGGCACGCTCACGATCATGGCCGGCGCGTCGGACGTCGACTTCCCGGCGATCGAACCGGTGCTCGCGGCGATGGGCACGCCGAATCACGTCGGCGGCGTGGGGATGGGCGAGGTGGTGAAGCTCGTCAACCAGATCATCATCTCGAACACGATGATCGCGAACATCGAAGCGCTGACGTTCGCCGCGAAAGCGGGCGCCGACATCGACGCGACGCTCGCCGTCATCGGGACCGCGACCGGCTCGAACTATCTGCTGCAGAACTGGCTTCCGCAGAGCTGGCTAGCGGGCTCGCACAAACCGGGCTTCATGCTCGACCTGCTGCGCAAGGATCTCGCGGCCGCACTCGATTCCGCGCGCGCGATGGGCGTTCCGATGCCAGCCAGCTCGCTCGCGTACCAGATGTTCACCGCGACGTCCGGCGAAGGCCACGGCCGCGACGACTACTCGTCGGTCGCGCTGTTTTACGAGCGCGCCGCCGGCGTCCAGGTCCGCAAGAAGAAATAACGTGCTCTTCGGCGCGATCGACGTCGGAACGAACTCGATCCACCTGATCGTCGTCGAGCTCGACGCCGCGTTCGACACGTCGCGCGTAGTCTACAAGGCGCGCGAGATGGTCCGGCTCGGCAGCGACGACGCGCTCGAGAGCGGGCGGCTTTCGCGCAAAGCGATGGAGCGCGGCGTGGAGGCGATCGCGCGGTTCAACGAGGCGGCGTACGCGCGCGGCGCACGGCGCGTGCGTGCAGTCGCGACGTCGGCCGTGCGCGAGACCGAGAACGGCACCGAGTTCCGCGACATGGTGCAAGCGCGCACCGGTCTGAAGCTCGAGATCCTGGACGGCAACGAAGAGGCACGGCTGATCCATCTCGGCGTGGCGAACGGCTATCCGCTGTACGACCGCGTCGCGTGCATCATCGACATCGGCGGCGGCTCGACCGAGTTCGTGGTCGCCGACGGCGAACGCCCGTATTTGGTCGACTCGGTGAAGCTCGGCAGCTTGCGGCTGTACGACGCGTTCTTCCGCGGCGCGCGCGATCCGCTGCGCGCCGCGCGGCGGCTCGACGCGCACGTCATCGAGGTACTGGGCCCGCTCGTCGAGCGCGTGCGCCACTACCGCCTGGATCTTGCGTTGGGAACGTCGGGCACGATCATGGGGCTCGCCGCGCTCGACGCCGCGCAGCAAGGGCTCGCGGTGAAGCGCGTGCACGGCTACACGCTCGTGCGCGCGCGGCTCGAAGCGCTGCAGCGCCAGATGCTGCTGCTCACCGAGGCGGAGCGCCGCCGGATGCCCGGCATGAACCCCCGCCGCGCCGACATCATCGTCGCCGGCAACGCGGTGCTGATCAACGCGCTCTCGCTGCTCGGGCGCGAGGAGATCATCGTGTGCGAGCGCGCGCTGCGCGACGGCGTCGTGGTAGATCTCGCGCATCAAGACCGCGTGCTCGCGCAGCGCCTGGGCGACGAGCGCGCGAAGCGCATCGAGGCGGTGGAAGCCGTCGCGCGCCGCTACGAGCACCTCGGCGGCCACCAGCGCCACGTCGCGCGGCTCGCGCTCGTTCTGTTCGAACGGCTCGCGCCGCTGCACGAGCTCGCGCCGGCCGACCGCGACCTGCTCTGGGCCGCCGCGGTGCTGCACGGCATCGGCCGCTTCGTGTCCGAGAGCGGCGCCCACAAGCACGCCGCGTATTTGATCCGCAACACGCCGCTGGAAGGCTGGCGCGCGGACGAGCGTGAGCTCGTCGCGCTGATCGCGCGCTACTACCGCAAGGCGATGCCCAAGCCGGCGCACCCGGAGTACGCGGCGCTGGCGCCCGCGGACCGCCGGCGCGTCGATGTACTCGCTTCGCTGCTGCGGATCGCCGACGGCCTGGACATTCGCCACCTCGGCGTCGTGACCGACGTGGCCTCGGTGCCGGAAGGCGGCTTGGTGGTGGTCACCGCGCAGGCCGACGGCGACGCATCGGCCGAACTCGACGCGGCAATGGAGAAGGCCGACCTGTTCGAGCGCACGTTCGGAATGCGGATCACGCTGCACGCGGACGGAGTCCGCGCGTGACCACCGCGGTCGCGCCGAAGAAGAAGATCCTGCTCGTGGACGACGAGGCGGCCATCGTGCACTCGCTGCGCTACAACCTCGAGAAGAACGGCTACGCCGTCACGACCGCGGGCGACGGCCGCACGGCCGTGACGCTCGCGCAGACGGAGCACCCGGATCTCGTCGTGCTCGACATCATGCTGCCGCTGCTCGACGGTATCGAGGCGTGCAAGGAGATCCGCAAGACGTCCAGCGTGCCGATCATCATGCTCACCGCCAAGGACCAGGAGTTCGACAAGGTTCTCGCGCTCGAATTGGGTGCGGACGATTACGTCACCAAGCCGTTCTCGCTCGGCGAGATCATGGCGCGCATCAAAGCGCGCCTGCGCCGGGCGGACGTCGACGCGGAAGAGCGCGACGAGTCGATCACCGCCGGCGAGGTGACGATCGATCCCGCGCGCCAGCGGCTCGTGGTGCGCGGCCGCGAGGTGTCGCTGGCGCCCAAAGAGTTCCGGCTGCTGCACGTGCTGATGGAGAACCGCGGCCGGATCGTCACGCGCCAGATGCTGCTCGAGAAGGTCTGGGGATACGACTTCGAAGGCGAGCACCAGACGATCAGCGTCCACGTGCGCTGGCTGCGTGAGAAGATCGAGGTGGACGCGAACAACCCGCGCCACATCATCACGGTGCGCAGCCGCGGATATATGTTCCGTGAGTAACGGTCACGGCTGATCTCATTGCCGGCGCGGCCGGCGCGCTCGCCGGGATCGTCGCGACGTACGCCGCGCTGCGGGCGACGGGGCCCAAGCGCGCGGCGGCGCCGCGCGACGAACCGCAGCCCACGGACAGCGACCAAGACCGTGCAGCGCGGTTGGTGGACGCGCTCCCGTTCGCCGCGTTCACCGTGGACGGGCGCTCGCGCGTGCTCGTGTTCAACGCGGCCGCCTGCACGCTGTTCGGCGTCGACCGCGCACGCGCGATCGGCCGCGCGCTGATCGAGGTGGTGCCGTCGGTCGAGCTGGAGCGCATGGTGCAAGCGGCGCTCGGCGGCGAAACGCGCACGCGTGACGTCGTGTTCGGCAGCGGCGCGCGCGAGCGCTACTACGGCGTCACGGCGCAGCCGTACGAGGACGGCGCGATGGCGATCGCGGCGGACCGCACCGCGCTGCTCGCCGCTGACAAGATGCGCAGCGACTTCATCGGCAACGTGTCGCACGAGCTGCGCACGCCGCTCTCCGCGATGAAGCTGATGCTCGAGACGGTACTGGTGTCCGACGACGACGCCGAGGCGCGCGCGCTGTTCCTCCCGCAGCTCCAGCAAGAGGTGGAGCGCATGATCCGGCTCGTCGCAGACCTGCTGGAGCTTGCGCGCTCGGAGTCCGGCAGCGTGCCGCTGCGCCGCGAGCGCTTCGATTTGGGCGACGTCGCGTCGGCGACCGTGAACACGTTCGCGCAGCGCGCGGACAGCCTCGGCATCGAGCTCGATCTCGAGGCGCCCGAAGCGGTGGAGGTGCAAGCGGACCGCGGCAGCCTCGTGCAAGTCGCGATGAACTTGGTGGATAACGCGCTGCGCCACACGCCCGCCGGCGGCAGCGTCACGGTCGACGTCCGGCGCGACGGCCGTGACGCCGTGCTGCGCGTGTGCGACACCGGCGTGGGGATTCCGTTCGCCGATCTTCCGCGCGTGTTCGAGCGGTTTTACGTGGTGGACCGCTCGCGCTCGCGCGAGCACGCGGGCACCGGCCTCGGCCTCGCGATCGCGAAGCACCTCGTCGAGGCGCACGGCGGATCGCTGGTCGCCGAATCAGTGTACGGCCGCGGCGCGACGTTCACGATGCGGATTCCGGCTGCACGGTAAGCTTTTCTTCGCGGTCAGCTCGCCCGCGGCGCGGCCACGCGAACCGTCGCGTGCCCGTCCACGAAATCCGCCAGCACCGCGTCGAACTCCGTGTGGCGCTCCATCAGTCCCATGTGCTTCGCCGGTGCCAGCGTTGCCAGCGCGGCGCCCGGAATCACGGCTGCGATGTGGTCGCTGGCGCTCGGAAGCAGCACCGGGTCGCGATTCCCGGGAACGACGAGCACCGGAACGGCGATGTTCCCGATCGACGACGTCTCGTCGTACGCGAACATCGCGAGCATTCCGCGTGCCAGCACGCCGGGCGGCGCCTTCACGAAGAAAAGCGTCGCGAAGTCGAGCTGGCCGCGCGTTTCGTCGCCGGTGAAGCCGGTGAGCGCCGTCGACACGAGCTGCGATCCGTTGAGGTAGCTCAGCCAGTTCATCGCCCACACGAGCGGAGCCAGCACGATCGTCAGCCACATGAGCGGCACCAACAGCGGGCGCTCGAGCGCGTGCATCACCTTCGCACCGAGCGTCGTTCGGGTCGGATCGGTGTACGTCGTGCCGACGAGCACCAGCGCCGACACGTCGGATCCCAATCGCTGCGTGTGCCGGCGCGCGAACGTCTGCGTGATCATCCCGCCGATGCTGTGGCCGAGGACGACGGCCGGCGCGCCGGCGAGGTCGACCACAGCCGCGAGATCATCCGCCATCGCGTCGAGCGAGTAGCCGTCGCTGCCCGCGCGGCTCGACTTGCCGAGGCCGCGCAGATCCCATGCGATCACGCGATGCCGGGCCGACAGCGCACGCTTGGTGTAGTAGAACGCGCGGTTGTCGACGCCCCAGCCGTGAACCAGAACGACCGGAAGCGCGCCGCTCGGGCCGCACATCTCCACGTGCAATACCGTGCCGTCGGGGCGCTCGAGGCGTACCGTCTCCGTATCGTGAGCCCACGACGGATCGTCGCGCCCGCTGCGGTGAAACGCCAGAACGATGAAGCGCCCGAGCAAGGAAATGACCAGCATCGCGATGCCTGCTGCAAGAACAGCACTCGAGACGATCGCTCCTTGCCACCATTCGTACACGATATAGCCGCCACCGAAAAGCAGCGCGAGCGACAAAAGCCCGAAAAGCCACATCGGCAGGACGGCAAACGGCATGAACGGCACGGCTCCGCTTACCCAGCGCGACAAGGTCGCAAAAGCAAGCGAACCGCTTTTCAAGAGACGAGCGTACCAGCCAGCGCCTTCGCTTCGGAATTCATCTTCTCCAGCGCGGGAAGAAGGGTCGAGCCGACGCCGGTCGCACGCGCTGCACGCGCCATGTAAATCGACAGGTCGGCGACGCCGCGGTACGCGCAACGGTGCGAATACGGGTTCAGCGAGGCCCAGCCGGCGATCTCGCCGCTCGCGATTTCCGCGACGAGTACCGCGTAGCGGCCTTGGTGCGCCGACCACCACTCCTCGATTTCGGCCTCGTCCTTCGGCGCTTCGTCGAGCGTGGCGATGCGGTCGGCGATGCCTTCGTTGTAAATGCGGCGGATGGCGTCGAGGTCGTCCCGCGTCGCGCTACGGACGCGCAGCGCTGCCGATCGAACCGTTTGCATTCGCGATCTCCGCATGCGACACGACGACCGCTTCCGCGGCGGTCTTCGAGAGTGTGAACAGCCACGCGAACAGCGCCGTCGCGGCAGCCGCGCCGGCGAGTTGTGCGGCGATGAACGCGGGAGCATCTACGGGACGAATCCCGGCGAACGTGTCGCTGAGCGAGCGCGCGATCGTCACCGCGGGGTTGGCGAACGAGGTTGACGGCGTGAACCAGTACGCCGCGACGATGTAGGCGGCAACCGCGAACGGCGCCGCGGCCGGTCGCGAGCGAACGCAGCCCCAGATGACCGCCAGCAGACCGAACGTCGCGACGAACTCGCTCACCAGCAGCGGCGCGCCGCTCCGCACGTGATGCGACGCGAAGAACAACGGCAAGCCGAACATGCCGTCGGCGAGCGCCGTTCCGGACAGCGCGCCGAGAAGTTGCGCGAGAACGTACGGCAGCACGGACGACCACGGCATGCCGCCTTGCCACGCGTCGGCGAGCGTCACCGCAGGATTGAAATGCGCTCCGGAAACCGGCCCGAACGCCAGGATCAGCGCGACGAGCGCGCCGCCGGTCGCGATGGCGTTCGCGAGCAGCGCGAGGCCGATGTTCCCGCCGCACAACCGGTCCGCCATGATGCCCGACCCGACGACCGCGGCGAGCAAAAACGCCGTGCCGGCGAACTCCGCGACGACCGGGCGCAGATTCACCGGCGCAAGCGCCCGAAGCAGCGCTCCGTCACGCCGGCCCGGCGAAGCAGCAGGCAGCGCTCGAGCTCCGCGATCGCGATGTGCGCCTTCGCGCGGTCGAGCGCGACCGCGCGGCTCAGCCCCGCGCGAAACCACTCCACGTTCGGAACGTAGCCGAGCATCATGCGAAATCGCCGCACGGCGTTCGCGACGGATGCGACGGTTCTCAGGCGCAGCACGTCGCGCCGAAAGCGCTGGCCGCCCCGGTTGAGGTGCATTTTCATGCGAGGACTTTCTGCGGGATCACGGAGTGAAACGCGGCGTCAATGCGGTCGCGCGCATCGGCGGCGAGACGGTAATACACCCAGGTGCCGCGGCGCTCGCACGTCACGAGTCCCGCTTCGCGCAGGATCTTGAGGTGGTGCGACACCGTGGGCTGCTCGAGCGGCAGCGCGCCGGTGAAATCGCAGACGCACACCTCGTCCTCGGCACGCGCGAGCGTGGCGATCATCGTGAGCCGGTGCGGGTCGCCGAGCGCCTTGAAGAGCGCCGCGTGAGAGCTCCGGTCGGTGAGATCGACGGTCGCCGGAGGGCAGCAGCGCTGCATTGACATAGTTCGATGCTAGCCGCTGGATCGGCGGATGTCAATATAGGCCCGCGGCCGAGGTGATTCCGCCTAGGAGATCAGCCCGCGGCGGTATGCGGTCACGGCGGCTTGGGCCCGGTCGGACGCGGAGAGCTTCTCGAGGATGTCGGCCATGTGGCCCTTCACCGTGCCGAGCCCGATGTTCAGCCGCTCCGCGATCTCCAGGTTTCCGATGCCGTCGGCCACCAGCCGGAGGATCTCGGTCTCGCGCGCGGAGAGCGGCGAGCGTCCCGGCGATTCGTTTGCGCCGCTCAGCTTGCGCAGAACGACGTGCGCGATGCGCGGATCGAAGTACGCGCCGCCGGCGGCGACGGTGCGAATAGCGTCGACGACGGTCGCGGGATCGGACGCCTTGACGCAATAAGCCGCGGCGCCGGCTGCAATCGCCGCGAGCACCTCGTCGTCGAGCTCGTTCATCGTCAGGATCACGACGCGCGGTGCGCCGGCCAGCGCCTTGATCTCGCGCGTGAGCGCGATACCGTCGCGGCCCGGCAAACCGAGATCAACGACGGCGACGTCCGGCCGGACCGCCGCGACGACGTCGAGTCCTTCGATCCCGTCGGACGCTTCGCCGGCGACGTCGATTCCCGCGGCTTCGAGCGACGTTCGAAGCCCTGCGCGCACCAGCGCATGGTCTTCCACGATCACGACGCGCACGGCGGCCATTCGATCGCTTTCGGCAGCGGGCGTGTGGACACCGCGCGGGAGGGCGTGGCCGCGACACCGCGCAGCCGAAAGGTTCGGCCGATCGGCGGATGGCGGCTGCCCCGGAGACGGCGTACGATCCGCGTGATGCTCCGGATGATCGAATGAACACCGTCGTGCTCGAGATCGGGCTGCTGTTGCTCTCCGCGGTTTCGTTTTGGGTGCTCGACCGTTATGTCGTCGGGTGCGACACGATATGAGTCCCGATCTGCTGGCCGGTTTGTTGCTGGCCGTCGCCGCGCTCGTGTACCTCACGTACGCGATGCTGCGGCCGGAACGGTTCTGAGGCAGCGTCCGATGACGATCGCCGGGTGGCTGCAAGCCGCCATCGTCTTCGCGCTCGTGTGCGTGCTCGTGAAGCCGCTCGGCGCGTACATGGCTCGCGTCTTTGAAGGCGAGCGCGTGTTTCTCTCCCCGGTGCTCGCTCCGGTCGAGCGCGGGCTCTACCGCGTGTGCCGCATCGATGCGAGCCGCGAGATGGGCTGGAAGACGTACGCGTTCACCGTCGTCGCGTTCAGCTTGGTGTCGTTCGCCTATCTCTACGTCCTGTTGCGCACGCAGGCGTTCTTGCCGCTGAACCCGCAAGGCTTCGGAAATCTCGCGCCCGACCTCGCCTGGAACACCGCCGTCTCGTTCATGACCAACACGAACTGGCAGTTCTACTCGGGCGAGTCGACGCTGAGCTATCTCTCGCAGATGGCGGGCCTGGGCTGGCACATGTTCGTTTCGGCGGGTGCCGGAATCGCCATCGCGATCGCATTGATGCGCGGCTTGTCGCGGCGCAGCGCCTCGACGATCGGCAATTTCTGGGTCGATCTCACGCGCACCGTGCTCTACGTCCTGTTGCCCATCGCCGTCGCCGGATCGCTGCTGCTCGTGTGGCAAGGCGTGCCGCAGAACTTCAGCGGTTACACGGCCGCGACGACGGTCGAGGGCGCCGCGCAGTCGATCTCGCAAGGCCCGATGGCTTCGATGGAGATCATCAAAGAGCTGGGCACCAACGGCGGCGGCTTCGTGAACGCGAACTCCGCCGCGCCTTGGGAGAATCCCACCGGCCTCACCAACCTCATCGAGCTGGTGTGCATGTTCCTGATCGGCGGCGCGCTCACGTACACGTTCGGCCGCTACGTGAAGGATCAGCGCCAGGGCTGGGTGCTGTTCGCCGCGATGACGACGTTGTTCGTCGTGGGCTTCACCGCGGCGTATGCGGCGGAAGCCGCGGGGAACCCGATCGTCCACGCGCTCGGCGTCGCCGGCGGCAACATGGAAGGCAAGGAAGCGCGCTTCGGCATCGCTGCGTCCGCCTTGTTCGCGACGATGACGACCGACACGTCGTGCGGCGCCGTGAACGCGATGCACGACTCGTTCACGGCGCTGGGCGGACTCGTCCCGATGTTCAACATGCAGTTGGGGGAGGTCGTGTTCGGCGGCGTCGGTTCCGGATTCTACGGGATCATCTACTATGCGGTTCTGACGGTGTTCATCGCGGGCTTGATGGTGGGCCGCACGCCCGAATACCTCGGAAAGAAGATCGAACGCCGCGAAGTGCAGCTCGCGATACTGGCGGCGCTCGTCGTGCCCGTGTTCGCGCTCGTCCCCGCCGGCATCGCTGCGGTTCTCCCGGCCGGAACGGCGACGCTCAACAACGCCGGGCCGCACGGCTTCAGCGAGATCCTGTACGCGTACTCCTCGATGGTGAACAACAACGGCTCGGCGTTCGCCGGTCTGGGCGCGAACGCGTGGTGGAACGTCTCGGGCGGTATCGTGATGCTCTTCGGCCGCATCGCGATCATGATACCGGTGATCGCGCTGGCCGGCGCATTGGCCGCCAAACGCGCGGTTCCGGCCACCGCCGGCACGTTCGGGACGACGTCTCCCATCTTCGTCATGCTGCTGATCGGCGTGATCGTCATCGTCGGCGCGCTCACGTTCTTTCCGGCCGATGCGCTCGGACCGGTCGTGGAGCACCTGCTGAGCCTGCAAGGAAAGCAGTTCTGATGGTTTCGCGTTCTCGCTCGCTGTTCGACCGCGCGATCCTCGTGCCCGCGGTCCGGGAGTCGTTCCTCAAGCTCGATCCGCGCGTGCAGCTTCGCAACCCGGTGATGTTCGTCGTCGAAGCCGGAGCGCTCGTCTCGATCTTCTACGCGTTCCGCGACGCCGGCAACGGGCAGGCGCCCTTCGACCTCGCGATCTCGGCGTGGCTGTGGTTCACCGTGCTGTTCGCGAACTTCGCCGAAGCGATGGCTGAAGGGCGCGGAAAAGCGCAAGCCGAGTTTTTGCGGCGCACCAAGACGGACACGTTCGCGCGGCGCCTGGCCGGCGGGCGAGAAGAACGCGTCTCAGCGGCGCAGCTGCGCCGCGGCGACCGGGTCGTGGCCGAGGCGAACGACCTTATCGCCACCGACGGCGAGATCGTCGAAGGCGCCGCGACCGTCGATGAGTCGGCGATCACCGGCGAGTCGGCGCCCGTCATCCGCGAGGCCGGGGGCGACCGCTCCTCCGTGACCGGCGGGACGCGCGTGCTGTCCGACCGGATCGTGTACGTCGTCAGCGCGAACCCGGGTGAGTCCTTCCTCGACCGGATGATCTCGCTGGTGGAAGGCGCGAAGCGGCAGAAGACGCCGAATGAGATCGCGCTTTCGATCCTGCTCGCCGGCTTGACGATCGTCTTCGTCATCGCGGTCGCGACACTGGCGCCGTTCTCGATCTACGCCGGCGCGACGCCGAGCGTCGTCGTGCTGATCGCGCTTCTCGTCTGTCTGATTCCGACCACGATCGGCGGACTCCTCAGCGCGATCGGCATCGCGGGAATGGACCGCGTTCTGCAGCGCAACGTTCTGGCGATGTCCGGGCGCGCCGTCGAGGCCGCCGGCGATGTCGACACGCTGCTGCTCGACAAGACCGGTACGATTACGCTCGGCAACCGGCAGGCGACGGAGATCGTGCCGGCGCCGGGCGTCGACCAGGCGACGGCGTACCGCGCAGCCTACTTCGCGTCGCTCGGGGACGAGACGCCGGAGGGCCGTTCGATCGTGCTGCTGGCCGGCGCGCGGGAAAGCGGAACATTGTCCGCGGGAGCGGTCGTCGCGCCGTTCAGCGCGTACACGCGCATGTCGGGCGTCGACTACACGGACGGCGCGCAGTTGCGCAAAGGCGCACCGGACGCGATCCGCGCATGGGTCACGCAGAACGGCGGCGGACCGGCCGGCGTCCTTGCGCCGGACGTCGAGCGCATCGCCCGCGCGGGCGGCACGCCGCTGCTGCTCGCGGACGGCCGCCGAATTCTCGGCGCGATCTATCTGCGCGACATCCTGAAGCCGAACACGCGCGAACGTTTCGACCGGCTGCGCGCGATGGGAATCCGCACGGTGATGATCACGGGCGACAACCCGCTCACCGCGAGCGCGATCGCGCGCGAAGCCGGGGTCGACGACTTTCTCGCCGAGGCGACGCCGGAAACGAAGATGACGCTGATCCGCCGCGAGCAGAGCGAAGGCCGGCTCGTCGCGATGACCGGCGACGGAACGAACGATGCGCCCGCGCTCGCGCAAGCGGACGTCGGCGTAGCCATGAACAGCGGCACGCAAGCTGCGAAAGAGGCCGGCAACATGGTCGACCTCGACTCCGATCCCACGAAGCTCATCGAGATCGTCGAGGTCGGCAAGCAGTTGCTCATGACGCGCGGCTCGCTCACGACGTTCTCGATCGCGAACGACGTCGCGAAATACTTCGCGATCCTGCCCGCGATGTTCACCGCCGCGTATCCGGCGATGGCCGCGCTGAACGTGATGCGCTTGGCGACCCCGCAGAGCGCGATCCTCTCCGCGATCATCTTCAACGCGATCATCATCGTCGCGCTGATCCCGCTCGCGCTGCGCGGGGTTCCGTACCGCCCGCGCGGCGCCGACGCCGTGCTGCGCGAGAACGTCTTGATCTACGGCGTGGGCGGGCTGGTCGTGCCCTTCATCGGCATCAAGGCCATCGATCTCGTTCTCGCCGGCCTTCACCTCACGGGAGCCCAATGACCATGTCGACCTCACCGCAAACCGCACCCGCGCGGGACGGCACCGTGCGTCATCTCGTCACTTCCGTGCTGTACACCGTCGTGACGGTGATCGCGCTGGGACTGATCTATCCGCTCGTGATCTGGGGACTCGGTACGCTCCTGTTCCATCACCAGGCCGGCGGCTCGCTCATCGCCGGTGCGAACGGCACCGTCGCCGGCTCCGAGCTGGTGGGCCAGAACTTCACGAAGCCGCAATATTTCCACGGCCGTCCGTCCGCCGCCGGAAAGGGCTACGATCCGACCGCGACCGGCGGTACCAATCTCGGTCCGACGAGCAAGAAGCTCGTCGACGCGACGAAGAGCGCGATCGACGCGCTGAAAAAATCGAACCCCGGCGCGACCGGACCGATTCCGATGGATCTCGTCACCTCCAGCGCAAGCGGTATCGATCCCGACATCTCGTCTGCCGGCGCGTACTATCAGGCGCCGCGCGTCGCGAAGGCGCGCGGGCTGTCGCTCGACGCGGTCCGAGCGACGATTGCGTCGCACGTCACGCCGCGGCAGTTCGGTCTCCTGGGCGAACCGCGCGTCAACGTGCTCGGTCTCAACCGCGCGCTCGACGCTCAAGGCGCGTCGAAGTGACGCGCCGCTAGCCCTCGTACGGCGCCCCGGCGGCGCCCGCGTCGCGCGGCGAAAGGACGAGCAGCTCGCGTGCGCCGGCCGCGAGCGCGCGAACCGCGAACGACGGTCTCGCGAAGAACGACGGCTTTCCGAAGAACGCCCGCTTCGGCTTGCGCGCGGATTCCACGGCGAGCACGTCGCCGTCGGCGAGCATCTCGACGATGCGCGCGGCGGCGTCCGGCGCCACTTCGGTCACGAACGTGCCGTGCGCGGCGGACGCGGCACGCGCCAGTACGCCGATCACGGCGCGCGTCGGCTCGTCATCGCGCGCCGCGATCGTGACGACGCGCAAGTCCACGTCGAGGCGCCGTGCGAGGCGCGCGGCGTGTTTGATCAGGTCCGCGTCGCGCTCGCGCGGTGCGACGCCCAGCACGATCCGCGCGAACGGCCGTTCGTGCCGCCGCTCGGACCGCGCGCGCAGCATCTCGCGCACGGCCAGCTCGCGAAGCGCGGCGAGATTCGCGGTGCGGAAGAAGTGGCTCAGCGCGGCGTCGATCCGCTCGCGCGGGTAGATCTTGCCCTCGCGCAGCCGCTGCCGCAGAACGTCCGGACTCACGTCGATGAAGATCGCCTCGTCCGCGAACTCCAGCACGCTGTCGGGCAGCGTCTCGCGCACGCGCGTTCCGGTGACGCGCTCGACGGCGTCGCCGATCCCTTCGAAATGCTGCACGTTGAGCGTGGTGATGACGTCGATCCCGCTGCGCAGCACGGTGATGACGTCGTCGTAGCGCTTCGCGCGCGCGCCCGCGCCGACGTTCGTGTGCGCGAGCTCATCGATCAGCGCGACGCGCGGCCGGCGCAGCAGCAGCGCGTCGAGATCGAGCTCGCCGTTCGCGAGCCGCGGAATCTGCTCGATACCGTTGAGCAGCGCGGCCGTTTCCGCGC
>JAXDMB010000427.1:0-4203 GCA_034666325.1 Vulcanimicrobiota bacterium | reverse complement strand
CGTGCTGCTCGACCTCAACCTTCCCGGGTTCCCCGGTACGGAGGTGCTGCGCCAGATCCGCGCGGTTCGCGACGTGCCGGTGATCATGCTGACCGCACGCGTTCATGAAGTCGACCGCGTCGTCGGGCTGGAGCTCGGTGCGGACGATTACGTGGGAAAGCCGTTCAGCCCGCGCGAGGTGGTGGCGCGCGTCAAGAGCGTACTGCGCCGAAGCAGCCGCGGCGAAAGCGGCGCACAGTCGCACGAGAAGCGTGTCGGAGCCGTCACGATCGACACGGTGGCGCACGAGGTGCGCGTCGACGGCAAGCCGGCGACGCTGACGCCGACGCAGTTCAAGATTCTCGACGTGCTCGCTTCGCACGTCGGACAAACGCTGACGCGCGATCAACTGCTCCAGCGCGTGAACGCGGAGAGCGACGTGTTCGACCGCACCCTGGACCGCCACATCGCAAACCTTCGCGCGCGGATCGAGCCCGATCCGGCGAACCCGCGTTACATCGTCACGGTGTTCGGCGTCGGGTACAAGATGGTCGAACCGGCGTGAGACGCGTCATTCACGAGATTCGCAACCATCTGGCGGTGGCGATCGCGAACGTCGAGGCGTTCCGCGACGGCGTCCTCGATCCGTCGCCGAAGCGCCTTTCCTCGGTGCTGCAGGCGCTGCGCGAGGTAGAGGTGCTGCTGCGCGAGCTGACGCCGGGACAGATGACGCCGCAGGAGGCACCGGGCGTGCAGCAGCGGCGCATCAACGTCTGCGACATCATCACCAACGAAGTGCTGGCGTTCGAGGCGGCCGCCGCCGAGCACGATATCGTGTTCCGCGTGCAGCAGTGCACGACACACGACCCGGCGTGCGTGAACTTCAGCGGTGATCCGGTGCGCGTCGGCGAGATCGTCAACAACGTCGTGTCCAACGCGATGCGCTACACGCCGCCCGGCGGACGAATCGACGTCGATTGCCGGCCCTCCGGCGGAATCCTGACGCTTACCGTGACGGACGGCGGTCCCGGCGTTCGAAGCGACGAGGTGGGCAAGATCTTCGAATCCGGATTCCGGGGCGCGGCGTCGGCGGGCACCACGGGAACCGGCTTCGGTCTCGCGCTCGTGAAGCAGTTCGTCGAGGAGCACGGCGGGACTGTGGACGTCGAGAACGTCGCGGATCGCGGAGCGCGGTTCACCGTTCGCCTGCCGGGAACGCCGCGCGACGCCGGTGCGGACGCGCGGCCCGACGGCACCGTCTCGCTGCTCTGACGCCGTCGTGCGGCTGCTGACGGTGAATGCGGGGTCCACCTCGCTCAAGCTCGAGGCGTACGACCTCGACCGCGCGCTGCCGCCGGCCGGCGAGCCGCCCGATCCGCTCGCCCGGTACGATAGCTTGGAAACGGCGCTCGCCGAACGGTTCGACGCGGTCGCGCACCGCGTCGTGCGCATGCCCGACGAGAGCGACGCGGTCACGCTGCTCGATAGCAGCGCGCAGGCACGGATCGCCGGTGTCGGCGCGGATGCGCCGCTCCACGACGCGCCGGCGTTGCGCGTGGTCGATCAGATACGTGCCGCGCACGCCGATCTGCCGCAGTACGCGGTTGCCGACGGCGCGTTTCACCGCACGCTGTCGCCCGCCGCGTATACGTACGCCATCCCGCGCCGGTATTCGCGCGCCGGGCTGCGCCGGCGCGGGTACCATGGCCTCAGTCACGAGTATGCCGCAAACCGTGCAGCGCACGTGGCGGGCCGCGCCGTTTTCGGCGCGCGCATCGTCACGCTGCATCTGGGCGGCGGGTCGTCGCTGTGCGCGGTGCGCGACGGTGCGAGCGTGGACACGACGATGGGCTACACGCCGCTCGAAGGCATCCCGATGGCGACGCGCAGCGGTTCGGTCGATCCCGGGCTGCTGATTCATCTGCTGCGCGGCGGCATGACGCTCGACGCGCTCGAGGAGATGCTCGAGCGCGGTTCCGGACTGCTCGGGATGTCCGGGCGCAGCGGCGACGTGCGCGAGCTGCTTGCGGCTCGCGGCGATCCGGACGCGCGCCTTGCGCTCGACGTGTTCGTGTGGCGCACGCGGGCTGCGCTGGGAGCCATGACGGCGGTGCTCGGCGGTGTCGACATCATCGCCTTCACCGGCGGGATCGGCGAGCACGCGGCGCTGCTGCGGGCGCAGATCTTGGAGGGGTCGGCAGCGTGGGGAACCGTGCCGGCCTATGTCGTTCCGGCGCGCGAGAACTGGATGCTCGCACGCGCCGTCGCCGCGGTTCTGCGTTAGGCGGCGCCCCACACCCAGTCGCGAATCTCGGGCGGATCGTCGCCGTGCTCGACGATGTAGCGGCGGTGGTCCGTCAGCGTGTCGGCGATCTTCTGCTGCAGGTGGCCGCTGCGGTCGCGCAGGCGCGGCACGCGCTCGAGGACGTCCGCGGCGAGGTGGAAGCGGTCGATGCGGTTGCGCACGCACATGTCGAACGGCGTCGTGGTGGTGCCTTCCTCGACGTAGCCGCGCACGTGGAAGTTGTCGTGGGCGTGACGGCGGTACGTGAGACGATGGACGAGCCACGGATAACCGTGGAAGGCGAAGATGACGGGGACGCCGGTGGTGAAGATCGCATCGAACTGCGCGTCGGACACGCCGTGCGGGTGCTCGCTCGGCGGCTGCAGCGTCATGAGGTCGACCACGTTCACGAACCGTATGCGCAGATCTGGAACGTGCGCGCGCAGGAACTCCGTCGCGGCGAGCGCCTCCAGCGTCGGAACGTCGCCCGCGCACGCCAGCACGACGTCGGGCACGTCATCGCCGTCGCTGCTCGCCCAGTCCCAGATTCCGAGGCCGGCGGTGCAGTGGCGGATCGCAGCCTCGACGCCGAGCCATTGCGGCGCGGGTTGCTTGCCCGCGACGATCACGTTGATGTAGTTGCGGCTGCGCAGGCAATGGTCCGCGACGGACAGCAGCGTGTTCGCGTCGGGCGGCAGGTACACGCGCACGACGTCGGCTTTCTTGTTGACGACGTGATCGATGAAGCCGGGGTCCTGATGGCTGAAGCCGTTGTGGTCCTGGCGCCAGACGTGCGACGTGAGCAGGTACGTGAGCGACGCGATCGGCCGGCGCCACGCGACTTCCTTCGAGATCTTGAGCCATTTCGCGTGCTGGTTGACCATCGAGTCGACGATCGGGACGAACGCTTCGTAGCACGAGAACAAACCGTGGCGGCCGGTGAGCAGATATCCTTCGAGCCAGCCCTCGCACAGGTGCTCGCTGAGCACCTCCATCACGCGGCCGTCGCGGGCGAGGTGATCGTCGCTCGGGACGATTCCTTCGGTCCACATGCGGTTCGTGACGGCGAACACGTCGTCGAGCCGGTTCGACGCCGTCTCGTCGGGGCCGAACAGCCGGAAGTTCGCCGGGTTGTCGCGCATCAGGTCGCGCAGCCAGCGTCCGAGCACGCGCGTCGCTTCCGCGCTCGTCGCGCCGGGTTCGCGGACGTCGAGCGCGTACGCGCGGAAATCGGGCAGGTGCAGATCGTGCAGGCGCAGGCCGCCGTTCGCGCGCGTGCTCGCGCCCATGCGCTTCTCGCCGCGGGGAGCGAGCTCGCGCAGCTCTGGCTTCAGCGCGCCGTCGTCGTCGAACAGCTCCTCGGGGCGATACGACCGCATCCACCGTTCGAGAATCGCCAAGTGCTCGGGATGCCCTTTGAAATCCGCGACGGGAACTTGGTGCGCTCGGAACGTGCCTTCCACCGGGTGACCGTCGACTTCTTTGGGACCGGTCCAGCCTTTGGGCGTGATCAGCACGATCGCGGGCCAGCGCGGGCGCGCGGTGCCGCCGTGCTCGCGCGCGTCGCGCTGGATCGCGCGAATACGGTCGTACACCGCGTCGAGCGTCGCCGCCATCAGACGGTGCATCGCCGCGGGTTCGTGGCCCTCGACGTACACCGGGTCGTAGCCGTAACCGCGCAACAGCGCATCGAGCTCGTCGCGCGGAATGCGAGCGAGCACCGTTGGGTTCGCGATCTTGTAGCCGTTGAGATGCAGGATCGGCAGCACGGCGCCGTCGCGCGCGGCGCTGAGGAACTTGTTCGCGTGCCAGCTCGTCGCGAGCGGCCCGGTTTCCGCTTCGCCGTCGCCGATCACGACGGCGGCGACCAGACCGGGGTTGTCGAAGACAGCCCCGTAGGCGTGCGCCAGCGAATAGCCGAGCTCGCCGCCTTCGTGGAT
>JAXDMB010000426.1:0-2819 GCA_034666325.1 Vulcanimicrobiota bacterium | reverse complement strand
TGTGCGCGTAGGCGCGCAGATAGTGGTTGGGACGGCGTTGCGAAGCGGCACGGTCGAGAAACCGGCGCGCGGGCCGCGGATCGCCGGCGCGGCCGGCAGCGTACGCGGTGATCGCCGCATACGATTCGCGCGGCTCGACCGCCGTGAGCTCTTCGAGCTGGTCGAGCGCCTCGTCATAGCGTTCCAGCCCCGTCAACGCGTGCGCGAGCTGATAGCGCGCGAACGAGAACTCCGGATCGAGCTCGAGCACTTCGGTGAGATGCCGCAGACCCTGTTCTGGCGCGCCTTCCAGCAAGTGCACGATGCCGAGCGTCGTCTGCAGTTCCAACGCGTCGGGCGCGAAGCCGAGCGCGATGCGCAAGTGGTCCATCGCGGCCGGAAGATCGGCGTTGATCATCGCGTGCCAGGCCGCGAAGTGGTGCGCGGTGCTGTACGTCGGATCGAAGGAGAGCGCGAGGTCGAACGACTCCTTCGCGCGGCGGAGATCCTTGCGCGAGAAAAGGTGCAGATCGGCGAGCGTGGCGTGCAGCTCCGGCAGCGTCGGGTCGATCTCCATCGCGCGCTCGACGGCCACGTGCGCTTCATGGAACGCCTCGATGGGATCGCGCACCAGATACTCGCCCATCAGCAGATGGACGTCCGCCATCCCGGCATACGCGCGCGCGAACGTCGGGTCGATCTCGAGCGCGCGCTCGAAGTAGCGCGCCGCGCGCTGGAGGGCGGCGGTGGTGCGGTGCTTCCAGAGGTACCGGCCGCGCGCGACGAGCGCCAGGACGTCGAGGTTCTCGGAGCGCTTGGGCGGCGCCGAACGGGTGACCGCGTCGATCTCGGCGGCGACCGCCGCAACCGCCGCGGCGCGGTAGCGGAAGAACGACCGCTCGGAGAGGTGGATCTCGTCGGCCACGGACTGCGAGCTCTCGCCGTCGACGTCCACGCGCCGCACGATCGTCCAATACACGGGCGGGTAGCCGCGAAGAGCGCGCTCGGCCAGCAGCAGCACGGCGTCCCGAACCGACGGCGATCCCGTGAGGCTGCAAAGCGCGCGCGCAAGCTCGTCGTCCTGGATGGCCCCAGGCGTACGAAGCTTACGCAGCAGTTGGCGGACCCGTCGATAGCCCCACTCCATGCCGAACCTCCTAAATTCGTAGTAGATAACGTTATACCACGACGGTTGTTTCAAGTGGCGACCCGGCGGCAGAATCTCGGCAGTCCCGCGGCGCATGCCGCGGACGCAGGCGGGCGGTTAGCCGGGCTGGTTTGGCTCAGCCGGCGGAGAGCGCGTAGCCGACGCCGCGCACGGTGCGCAGCAGGCGCGTCCGCGACGGGTCTTCGATCTTGCCGCGAAGATACGACATGAAGGTGTGCAGCGTCGTCGGGGTGACGCCGCCCGGCGAGCCCCACACTTCCTCGGCGAGGCGCTCGTGCGACACCACGTCGCCGCCCCGGCGCGCGAGCGCGGCGAGCAGCGCGAACTCGGTGCGCGACAGCAAGATCGGCCGCCCGCCGCGCCGCACGCCGCCGGCTTCCAGATCCAGCTCGA
This sequence comes from Vulcanimicrobiota bacterium, assembly GCA_034666325.1. GTDB lineage: Bacteria > Vulcanimicrobiota > Vulcanimicrobiia > Vulcanimicrobiales > Vulcanimicrobiaceae > Vulcanimicrobium. The sequence goes on along the minus strand of JAXDMB010000426.1, from coordinate 1,279 downwards.
GATCGGCGACGCGCAGCAGCGACGGCATCGGGCGCACGACGCGGCGCATCACCGCGCGCACGCGCGCGAGCAGCTGGCACGTGTCGAACGGCACGCACAGCACGTCGTCGGCGCCTTCTTCGAGCGCCGTCACGCGCTGCGTGACGTTCGCGCGGTCGAGCACGAGAACGAGCGGCGCTGCGCTGCGCCGTCGCAACGCGGCCAGCTCGTCGCGATACGTCCTGACCGAACCGAAAAGGACGATCGCCTGCGTCGCGCGCTCGTCGCCGGGTACCGTGCGAACCTCGAAGTCCAAACGCAGCGTCGCGACGAGCCGCTGGTCCCAACCGCCGTTACCGGCCAGCTCCAGCGCGGGTTTTCCGCGCGTCCAGGCGGCAGGTTCGGCCATGCGCACAGCATAGCCGAACCGAAGAGATTCGGACTGCCTGAGTTATGCCGCCGCCGCTACGCGGCCGCTATGCGTGCACGTTCGGCTTGAGCAGCGAAGCGTAGCGCTTGTGCAGCTCTTTGAGCTTCGGCAGATCGTTGTAGACGATGTACGGATAGTTCGGGTTCTTCTGCAGGAAGTGCTGATGGTAGTCTTCCGCCCGATAGAACGCGGTGAGCGGAACGACTTTGGTGACGATCGGCGCGTTGTAGACGTGCTTCGCGGTGAGCTCGCGAATCGTCGCTTCGGCGACGCGCTTCTGATCCTCGTTCGCATAAAAGATCGACGAACGGTATTGGCTGCCGTGATCCGGACCTTGATAGTCGAGCTCGGTCGGATCGTGCGCGACGGTGAAGTACACCTGCAGCAATTGGCGATACGAGATCTGCGCGGGATCGTAGGTGATCTCCACCGACTCGGCATGTCCGGTCATGCCGGTGCTGACGATCTCATAGTGCGCGGTAGCGGCGGCACCGCCTGAGAAGCCGGACACGACGCTGCTGACGCCGCGCAACTGCTCGAACACGGCCTCGACGCCCCAGAAGCAGCCGCCGGCAAGGACGGCCTTCTCCTGGTGCGGAGCAGCCTGGGCGGGGCTGGCGCCGAACACCCCGGCGAGCAGCGCCACGACGAGCGAAACGGCCTTGAAAAATCTCACGTACGTCACAACGCCCAGCCTAGCACCGCGGTTTGCAGCGCCGCGATAAGCGGGCTTACGGTACCGCTCGGTTGACGGGGTCCGCCGGGCGTGGTAAAACCGACGGAACATGTCCGGCTCCGCTTGGTCCTACCGGTATTTTTACGCCTCGTGCGATGCGCGCCGGCGCGGTAGGCCTTTGCCGTAACGAGTCC
>JAXDMB010000425.1:0-24137 GCA_034666325.1 Vulcanimicrobiota bacterium | reverse complement strand
TGTGGCGGGCCCTTCGACAAGCTCAGGGTGACGTCATTGCCGCTTCGGGTGACATCAGGAGCGGTTTGCGTTACGTCGCGTGGGAGTGCTCCGCGGACCGGTTTTGCCGGGGGCAGCTCGATATAGGTCGTATCGCCTTCGGTTGTCGGCAGCGCGCGTTGGCGCCCGTTCCCATATGCCGCGTGCGGCGCCGCCGCAGCATCCAGCACCGAGAACGGCAGGCTCGGATCCACGATCGGCAGCGCCGATGCCGACCGCACGCGCAGCGGTTCGGCGCGCACGATCATCTCCGGCGTCTCGTCCCACGTCACGTGCGCGCGCGTCTCGATCGCCGTTCCCGGCGGCAGCGGCGTGTTCACGATCATGCTCAGCTGCACGATCACCTCAGCGCCCGAGCCGACGTCGCCCAGCGTCAGCCCGTTGGGCGCCAGCAGCGGCGACGTTCCCGCGAAGTCCAGCAGCGACAGCTCGTTCACCGTCGTGCTGCCCGGCGCGTACACCGTGTTGCTCGGCGTGTCGATGCGCGCGTTGAGGCGCTTCGCCGCGCCGTCGCCCGAGTTGCGCAGCGCGAGCGTGTATACGATCTCCTGGCCCGCGTCGACCGTCTCCATCGGATGCGACGACAGCGTCGCGCCTTCTTCGAACGCCGGCTCCGCATGCGTCGTCAGCGACACCGGCTCCAGCGACAGCGGCACCACGTTGCTGCCGGTGAGCCGCGCGTTCACCTGCAGCACGTCGCCGTCGCCGGCGGTGCCCAGCAGGCGCAGATGCACCGTCGCCTCGCGCGTCGCTTGCGCGGGCACCTCGCCGAACACGACGCTCTCCGCGTCGCGCGACGCGTTGTCCACGCCCTCCAGCCGCAGCTCGTCGGGCAGTTGCAGCCGCACGCGCACGTCCTTGCCGCGGTCGGTGCCGTCGTTCTGCACCGTCATCCGGCAGGCCATCGTGCGGTTCGGCCGCAGCACCTCGCCGCTCTCCGCCACCAGCTTCGACGTCTTCGCCGAAAACCGCGGCCGCGACGCGACCGCGTGCTGCGCCGAGCCCAGGTCGATGTCGCCGAGCTGCTTCGTGCGCAGCACCGCGCGCAGCCGCAGTTGCGACTGGTCCTCGATCGTCGCCGCGACGCGCGCCTCCACGCGCAGCGTCCGCGGCGCGTTCGGCTCGAGCGTGTCGAGGTGCACCGTACGGTCGTCCGTGACCGCCACCTCAGCGTCGTTCTCGCTCACGCGGATCTGCTCGAGCGCTTCGTCGGCTTCGAGCCGCACGCGCACGTCGGTCGCGACATCCGCGCCCATGTTCTCCAGGTGGATCGTGAAGCGCGCGGCGTCGCCGGGCACGAGGCGCCGCGGCGTCTCGCGCTCGATGCCGTTGAACGCGGTCGGAAACGCCGGCGCGGAACGCACGTTGAGCGTGCGGCTGAACGCGCGGTTGCTCTTCTGCCACTCCACGCGCGCTTCGACCGGAAGTTCCTGGCCGTGCGGAATCGGCGAGCCGACGATGCCCGCCAGCGACACTTCCACCGAGCGCCCCGGCTCCACGTCGCCGAGCTCGAACGTGCCGGAGTCGCGGTCGACGTCCACCGCGGGCGTGCCGTCGATCGTGCGCGAGGCCGCAGTGTATGCGATGCCGTCGGGCAGCTTGATCCGCACGCGCACGCCTTTCGCGCGCGCCGACCCGACGTTGCGCGCGTGCACCACCGCGCGCACGCGCTGGCCGGGCACCACCTCGTCCTCGCACTCCACGCGAAAGCTCGTCTCTTCGCCGTCGAACGATGCCTTCGACGGCACCTTCAGCGTCACGGGCGCAAGCGCGAACTCCGGCAGCTCCTGCGTGCACACGGCGCCTTGCGCGGTGATCTGCGTGGCGTCGTCGAGCGTCGGGTCGATGCGCACGCGGTAGCCCACGTCGAGCGTCGCGCCGGGGCCGAGCGTCGGCGTCACGATGGTCGGCGCGGTGAGCCCGAGCGGCTCCACTTCCGACAGTCCCGCGCGCGGGCGGCCCGCCACCACCGTGCTGTGCTGCACGTACGACGTGTTCGCCGGCACGGGCAGCAGCACGATCACGTCGTGCGCGCTGCTCTGGCCCGAGTTGTGGATCTGCGCGCGCAGCTGCAGCTCCGCGCCCGGGACGAGCTCGCGCACCGGCGTGAGCACCAGCTTCGTCTGCGGCGTCTGCAGCGTCGGGCGGCTGCGCACCACGAGCCGCACCACGTTCGAGCCGATCACCGGCACTTCGAACGACGCGATCGCCGCCTGGAGCGTGATCTGCGTGCCGTTCTCGATCGTCGCCGCGACGCTGTACGCGAGCGAGATGCGCCGTTCGCCGCCGGCCGGCACGTCGCCGAGCTTCGCGCCGCTGGTCTGGAGCAGCGACGTCAGCCCGCCCTGCTCGTCGATCTCCGCGCCGTCGATCTGCGCGCTGCCGACCAGGTACGTCAGCCCCTCCGGGAGCCGGAAGCGCACGCGAAAGCCGGTCGCCGTGCCGCCGCCGAGGTTGCGAAAGGTGAAGCTCGCGTGAATCGTCTGGCCCGGCTCGATCGTGCGGGCGGGCGAGACGTTCAGCGTGCGAAGCCCCTCGGGGAGCGGCGCGGAACCCGGAGCGAAGACGCTCGTCAACGTGCGCATGTGGCGGTATCCCTGCGGAACGCGAGGTCGCCGAACCTGCCGACGACGGTCACCAACCGGGCCCCGGAGGCGTGCGGCGCAATCCAAACGTACTCTCCGCTCGTACTTGCATTGGCGCCCTGAACTGTCGGGGTGACCGCGCTTGAACACGACGAACAGTGGAGGGACTTCTCATGCCCGCTGGTTTGATTCTGCGTTTCCCCGGTAAGTCGCGCACCGACTACGATGCCGTCAACGCCAAGCTCGACATCGACATGACGGAAGGCACCAACTTCCCGGACGGCCTGTTGAGCCACGCCGCCGGCGAGGACGGCGGAGCGCTCTACGTGATCGAAGTCTGGGAGTCGCGCGACGCGCAGGGCCGCTTCATGCAAGAGCGACTCGGCCGCGCGCTGCAGGAAGGCGGCGTGACCGGGGCGCCCGAGATCACGTGGATCGACCCGCTGGTGTCGTACCACACGCCGGGGCGCACAGCGGGCATCTGAACGCGCGCCGCGCGCAGGGTCGTGGACGGCGGCGGTGTACGCTCGCGGGATGAGCGTCAAACTGACCGTCGTCTACGACAATCCCACCGATCCGGAAGCGTTCGAGCAGCATTACGGCACGGTGCACCTCCCGCTCGCGCAGAAGATTCCGAACGTGAAGCGCGCCGAGCTGGCGAAGGTGTTTCCGAAAGAGGACGGCAGCCCGACGCCGGCCTACCGCACCGCCGACTTGTATTTCGATTCGTACGAAGACGCATGCGCGGCCGTCGCAACGCCGGAAGGCCAGGCGGCAATCAAGGACGCCGTGCACATCGCCACGGGCGGCGTGCGGTTCTTGCTGTCTAATATCGAGTACAGCAGCTAGCGCGCGTCAGTAGCTGAGCGGGACCGTCTTCTGCTCGCCCGGTGCGAAGAAATACGTCGCCGGCGCGATCACCGTAAATCGAATCTGCACGCCGCGTCCTTGAATGCGATGCGTGGACGGCGGAGCGCCCACACCGCTCCCGCCGTCCGGTGTCGCGCGCGCCGCCGCGACCAACGCCGGACGCGCGTGCAGCCAGACGGCGCTCTGCGCAGGCACGCTGAGCGCATAGCGGCACGCGCCGTCCGCATCGGTCTCCGGCTTGGTCTGCGCGATGAGATGGTTGTCGAGCGCATCGCGCGCTTCGACGAACAGTTCGCCGCAGCTCGGAGCCCGCAGCCCGGAAGGCGCCTCGGAGATGGCGATGGTCCCTTGCGCGAGCGCAAGCTCACGCGCCAACGCGCTTTGCGGCGCCGGCAAGGACGTGAGCACGAGGGTCGCAGCGCCCGCGACGCCGATCAGACGAACCCGCTGCGGTAACGCGGCCCAAAGCTCCATGCCGGTCAGCTACCCGCGGCGCCCAGGCCGCTCTCGCTCGAAGGCCTTTTCTATCGTACCGCCCGGGCCGTTCGACCTAGCGCCGGCGGAAGCCCGAGCGCTGGTGGACAGGTTGATTTGCCTTCACAGGCGAGCCCAGTGTCCGGCGGGTTGCGTTCAGGTCCCAGCTCCCGCGGGCTTGCGTTCAGGTCCCTCGCGTCGGCAGCCGATAGCGAGTAGGTGACCCGTCGGGCGCAGGCCCAGTATGCCCGCTTACAGCAGCAAAATGCGACGTTGTCCGCCTACGTTTACAGCGGGCTCATCGCCGTATTGATGCCGGCGTTTCATTTCGTGCTGGCGCCGCTGCCCGGCGTTCCGCCGGGGTCGGATTCGCTGCCGCTGCGCTTCGTCGCCACGGCGACTTCCGTCGCGCTGGTTTTCTCGCTGCTCGTGTTAAAGCCGCTGCGGCGGCATGCCGTGTTCCTGCAGTTCTGCAACGTGCTCGTGGCGGTGCTCGTCATCGCCGTGCTCGTCGTGAACAGCGGCAACCACTATGCGTACATCGCCGCCGGTTTTCTGGTCATCATCGGAGCGCAGCAGGCGTTTTACCGGACGCTGCATCTCGCCATCGCGTTCGTTCTCGGCTATGGCCTGGAGGTAGCGCTTTCCGCAGCCCACGGCATCCTCTTGACCCAAACGGGATTGGCCGCGCTCGGCACGTTCGGCTCCGGCTACCTCATCGGGTTCATTCCGGCCGCGCTGCGGATTCGCATTCAGCGCAGCGAGGTGCGCAACCGGCTCGCAGCCCAGAACGTCAAGGACGAGCTCGAGGAGGTTCAAGCGATCACGCATCTCGGGAGCTGGTCGCGCGAACTGGACACGGGCGAGGTCGAGTGGTCGGCGGAGCTCATGCAGATATTCGGCGTGCCGCCGAACACGCCGCCGGAGAAGCTGTCCGGCCTGTACGAGCGATGCATCTACCCCGCGGATCGCGCAATGGCCGAGCGCCGGATCGCCGAAGACGCGACCGCGGACGACGGCTCGTTTCTGTTCGACCATCGTATCGTGCGTCTCGACGGAGCGGTGCGCTGGATCGAGCTGCACGGAAAATACGAGTACGACGACAGCGGCAGGGCCGTCCGCCGCGTCGGCGCGATCCTCGACGTGACCGCACGCAAAGAAGCCGCCGAGGCGCTGTATCGAGCGGCGCACTTCGACGCGCTGACCGGCCTGCCGAACCGGACCACCCTTCAGCAGCTCCTCGCCGACGTGATCGCTCGCCTGCAGCGCGACGGCTCGCGCTGCGCCGTCGCGTTCTTGGACCTCGACCGGTTCAAGGACATCAACGACACGCTCGGGCACGAAGTCGGCGACAAGCTACTGCGTGACGTCAGCCGCCGCTTCTCCGCGGTGCTGCCGGCGAACGGCGTGCTGGCGCGATGGGGCGGCGACGAGTTCATCGTGATCCTCCCGGACGTGCCGGACCGGGACGCGGTCGAACGGACCGCGCAAGCGATCGTGTTCGCCGCGGCCGAGCCGTTTTGCGTCGACGCGCTCGAGCTCGCGATCACCGTCAGCGTGGGAATTGCCGAGTGTCCCGCGCACGGCACGGACGCCGGCGTGCTGATCCGCAACGCCGACGCGGCAATGTACAAGGCAAAACAAGAGCTCGGCTGCGGGTACGCATTTTTCAGCGACGAGCTGCACGCCGTCGCGTCGGCACGCCATCGGATTCAGAACGAGCTGCGCAAGGCGCTCGCGGACGGCGGCCTGCACGTCTACTATCAGCCGATCGTGGACGCGTTCGGCGGACGCGTCATCGGCGCCGAAGCGCTCGTGCGCTGGATCGACGCGAACGGCACGGTGCATCTGCCGGGCGAGTTCATCACAATCGCGGAGGACAGCCGGATCATCGTACCGCTCGGCACGTTCGTGCTGACCGCGGCGCTCGAACGAGCCGCGCGCTGGCAGCGGTGCGGCCTCGACCTGTCCGTGGCGGTGAACGTGTCGCCACGGCAGTTCACGCATCCGGACTTTGTCGCCACCGTCGCGGACGCGCTCCGCACCACCGGCGCCGACCCCACCCGGCTCGAGATCGAGATCACCGAAGCGGCGATCATGTCGAACGTGGAGCCGGTGCTGGCGACGCTCGAAGCGGTCCACGCGATGGGCATCCGCGTCGCGATCGACGACTTCGGCACGGGCTACAGCAGCTTCGCCTACCTCAAACGCTTCGAGGTGGACGCGCTCAAGATCGACCGCACGTTCGTGGACGACATCGAACGCGAAGACAACCTCGCGATCGCGCGCTCGATCGTGGCCGTCGCGCACGCGCTGAAGCTGCAGGTGACCGCCGAAGGCGTCGAAACGGCCACGCAAGCGCGCCTCCTGAGCTCGATCGGCTGCGACCGCCTACAGGGCTATCACTTCGGCCGCCCGGTACCGGCGGAGCAGTTCGAAGCGCTTTTCATGGAGCTGTCCGCGGGAGAGGGCGGCGGCGGCCGGCTCGCGCAGGACGACGACCGCCGATTCTCACACGGCCTGGCATGACGCCGGCGAACAACGCACAATAATCGGAGGCCTGACGGGCATCCGAGGCATGGCCTTCTCGCCGTAGCCCGACCGGCGGTGCGTTGCCTCCGGCCAACGTTCATCGTAATCAAGGCCTGTGAGGTCGTCGTCGCCCTAATCGATGAGCTTCGGCCAGCGCAGCGCGCCGTCACCGCGAGCAGCAAGGGCGCGGCTGGCATCGGCCCACCCGTTGCGCGGATGTTCCGTCGCTTTGCGCGTCACGATCACGTAGCTCCCAGCATCGATGTTCACCGCCAACCCGCCACGTCACATGATTGTCTTGCGAATCCGAAAACTGCTCGGACCGACTCGTCCGTCAACTGAGGATAGTTACCAAGGATATCCGCGACCGTCCAGCCTTGCTGCAAGAGGCCGAGGATGAAGTCGACTGAAAGCCGCGTTCCCTTGACACGAACGCCACCGGCTAAAGTGGCGCTATCGCATTCTAGATATAGATTCAAATCCATAGTTGACGTTCTGCTCCCCATCGTGAGCGTTCGATTGAAGTCTTCGTGCATTTTCGCAAGGCATCCCATCGGTGCGTCGGATCCGGCTGCTCCTATCCGGTCAGAAACGCAAAAGGCCCGTCCTTTCGAACGGGCCTCTCGCTTTTCGGGCTAGCGCGCCTTACAAGTCTTCCGGGTTGATGCCCTTTGGTTTGTACTGCGTGCGCGTGCTCGGGGCTCCTACCGTGGCGTCCGGTTCGTAGTCGCCTTCGTAGGTTACCGCGTTCTCCGCCATCCGCTGGCGCTCGTACGGGCCGAGCACTTTCGGATTCATCCCCTCGCCGTTCGGCGCGATGACGTCGCTGTAGGACGTGAGTCCGTCGTCGCCGCTCACACCGCCGTTCGGGTTGAAGTCGAGGAACACGTTCTTCGGACGGCCCTCTTCGTCGAGGTCCTGGCCTTCCGGTTCGATGGAGATGTTGCGATATCGCGACATCCCCGTACCGGCCGGAATGAGCTTGCCGATGATGACGTTTTCCTTGAGACCGAGCAGCGGGTCGTGCTTGCCCTTGATCGCGGCGTCGGTGAGGACGCGCGTGGTCTCCTGGAACGACGCCGCCGACAGGAACGATTCGGTCGCGAGCGAGGCTTTCGTCACGCCGAGCAGCACCGGGGTGCCCTCCGCGATCTTGCCGCTCTCGGCTTTGATCTTCTCGTTCTCTTCCGCGAACACCGAGGCTTCGATGAGCTGGCCCGGGAGCATCCGCGTGTCGCCGCCGTCGACGATCTTCACCTTGCGAAGCATCGAGCGAACGATGACTTCGATGTGCTTGTCGTTGATGTCGACGCCCTGCGAGCGGTAGACCTTCTGCACTTCCTGCACGAGGTAGTTCTGCAGCGCGGTCTCGCCGCTGATCCGCAGGATGTCGTGCGGGTTGAGCGAGCCTTCCGCAACCGGCTGGCCGGCACGGACTTCGTCGCCTTCGTGCACCGTGAGGTGCGTGTTCGCCGGGACGTCGACCTCGTGGTCCACGCCCTCGTTGTCCGTCACGAACACGACGCGCTTGCCCTTTTCCTCGCCGAACTTGATCGTGCCGGCGACTTCGACCACCGGCGCTTCGCCCTTGGGCTTGCGCGCTTCGAAGATTTCCTCGACGCGCGGCAGACCGGTGATGATGTCTTCCTGCGCGACGCCGCCGGTGTGGAACGTGCGCAGCGTGAGCTGCGTGCCCGGTTCACCGATGGACTGCGCGGCAATGATGCCGACCGCTTCGCCGATGTCGACTTTGAGGCCGGTGGCGAGATTGCGGCCGTAGCACATCGCGCAGACGCCGTACTTCGCCTGGCACGCCAGGGTGGAACGGATCTTGACCGTCTTGATGCCGGCCGCGAGGATGTTCTTGGCCTTCTCTTCGTCGATCTCTTCGTCGCGTTTGACGAGCTTGTCGCGCGAGTTCTCCGGGTTGCGGATGTCCTCGGCGGCGCGGCGGCCGATGATGCGGTCGTAGATCGGCTCGATCGTCTCTTTGCCGACTTGAATGTCGGAGACGGTGATGCCGCTCGCCGTACCGCAATCTTCCTCGCGAATGATCACGTCCTGCGCGACGTCGACGAGCCGGCGCGTCAGGTACCCCGAGTCCGCCGTGCGCAGCGCGGTGTCGGCGAGACCCTTGCGCGCGCCGTGCGTGGAGATGAAGTACTCGAGAACGGTGAGGCCCTCTTTGAGCGACGCCTTGACCGGAATCTCGAGAATGCGTCCCGACGGGTCGGACATCAGTCCGCGCATACCGCCGAGCTGCTTGACCTGCGCGATCGAGCCGCGCGCGCCGGAGGTCGCCATCATGAACACCGGGTTGAGCGGGTTCTGCGCGGCCTGCATCGCGTGCGTGACGTCGTCACCGGCCTTCTGCCAGATCTCGATCGTCTTGTTGTAGCGCTCGTCGTCCGAGATGAAGCCGTCGTTGAACAGACCGTGCAGCTCGTCCACTTCGCCCTGCGCTTTGTCGAGCAGGTCGTGCTTGGACTGCGGCACGATGATGTCGCTGATCGACACCGTGGTTCCCGACTGCGTCGCGTAGCGGAAGCCCAACGACTTGATCGCGTCCAGGAACTCCGCCGTGGCGGCGTTGCCGAACTTGCGATAGCTCTCGGTGATGAGCTTCTTGAGCGCGCTCTTGTCGAGGATGTGGTTGAGGTATGGGTAGTTCCACTCCACGGGGAACGCTTCGTTGAAGATCACGCGCCCGACCGTCGTCTTGAGACGCTTGCCGTTCATGCGAACTTCGATCCACTCGTGCAGACCGATCAGGCGGTGCTCGTACGCGATCACCGCTTCCTGGCCGTCCTTGAACGCCGGCAGCATCGCCGAGCCGTCTTCGTTGCGGCGGGTCGCGCCGTTGCGGAACACCGGCGAGGAGTAGAGCGCGTCGTCGGCGAGCGCCGCCTTCGCCGGACCCTTGTACTCGTCGGGCTGGAACGTGAGCCAGTAGAGACCCAGCACCATGTCCTGCGTCGGAATCGACACGGGGTTACCGAACGACGGCTGCAGGATGTTGTTGGACGACAGCATCAGGATGCGCGCTTCGGCTTGCGCACCGGCGCTCAGCGGAAGGTGCACCGCCATCTGGTCGCCGTCGAAGTCGGCGTTGTACGGCGTGCAGACGAGCGGGTGCAGATGGATGGCTTTGCCTTCCACCAGCACGGGCTCGAACGCCTGAATGCCGAGACGGTGCAGCGTGGGCGCACGGTTGAGCAGCACGGGATGCTCGCGAATCACTTCGTCGAGGACGTCCCACACTTCCGGACGCACGCGTTCCACCATGCGCTTCGCGCTCTTGATGTTGTGCGCTTGGCCGCGGTCGACCAGCTTCTTCATCACGAACGGCTTGAAGAGCTCGAGCGCCATTTCCTTAGGCAAGCCGCACTGGTGCAGCTTGAGGTTCGGGCCGACCACGATGACCGAACGGCCCGAGTAGTCGACGCGCTTGCCGAGCAGGTTCTGGCGGAAACGCCCCTGCTTGCCTTTGAGAATGTCGGACAGCGATTTCAGCGGCCGGTTGTTGGGGCCCGTCACCGGGCGGCCGCGGCGGCCGTTGTCGATCAGCGCGTCGACTGCTTCTTGCAGCATGCGCTTCTCGTTCTTGATGATGATCTCGGGCGCGCTCAATTCCAGCAAACGCTTGAGGCGGTTGTTGCGGTTGATGACGCGGCGGTAGAGATCGTTCAAGTCGGACGTGGCGAAGCGGCCGCCGTCGAGCTGCACCATTGGGCGCAGCTCCGGCGCGATAACCGGCACGGCCGACAGGATCATCCACTCGGGCTTGTTGCCGGAAGCAAGAAACGCTTCGACGACTTCGAGCCGCTTGATGGCCTTGATGCGCTTCTGGCCGGACGTCTCTTTGAACTCGCGGCGCAGATCTTCTTGGAGCTTGCGCAGGTTCAGGTCGCGCAGCAGCTCGCGGATCGCTTCCGCGCCCATGCCGGACTTGAACCGCGTGCCGTACTTCTCGCGGCTCTCGCGGTACTTCTGCTCGGTGAGGATCTCGCGCTTGGTGAGCGTCGTGTCGCCGGGATCGGTGACGACGTACGCGGCGAAATAGATCACCTTCTCCAGCTGGCGAGGTGACATGTCGAGCAGGATGCCGATGCGCGACGGCACGCCTTTGAAATACCAAATGTGCGTGACGGGCGTGGCGAGCTCGATGTGGCCCATCCGCTCGCGGCGCACTTTGGCGCGCGTGATCTCGACGCCGCAGCGGTCGCAGATCATTCCCTTGAAGCGGATGCGCTTGTATTTACCGCAGTGGCACTCCCAGTCTTTGGTGGGGCCGAAGATCTTCTCGCAGAAGAGTCCGTCCCGCTCCGGTTTGAGCGTGCGGTAGTTGATCGTCTCCGGCTTTTTGACTTCGCCGAAAGACCAGGCGCGAATTTGTTCGGGCGAGGCGAGCCCGATCCGCATCGCGTCGAAATTGTTGACGTCGAGGAGGTTCATCGATTCCTTTGCTCAGCGCGTCGGCGAGACAGAGGCGGCCGAGGTAACGTCGGGAGTCCGGAGTGGCTGGGAGATCGCTTGAAAAGGCGAAAAGACCCAGGAGACGTCCGGTCCGACGTTCCTTAGGTCGCGTTATCGGCCGAAGGGCATAGGCAGGTATTCTATCACAGAAGGCAGCTACGGCTCAAGCCCGTAGCTAGGGGGCGATGGCCGGCCTCTACCTCCGCCGCGGCGCCTTCGTTCTCGCCGCCCTCGTTGGTCTCATCGTCCTGGTCGCCCTGCTCTACGGAGGCCGCGTCGCCCTCGCCGCCCGCACCGGCGTCGCGTCGGTGGAGGGGACCCGGGCCGGAATGCCGGTCGACGGGCCCGTGACGATCGCCCGGGACGCCCGCGGAGTGCCGCACATCCGGGCCGGCTCGCTGCACGACCTCTTCGTGGCCGAGGGCTACGCGATGGCCTCGGACCGGCTCTTTCAGATGGACGTCACCCGGCGGTTCGTGGACGGGCGGCTGGCCGAGCTGCTCGGCGATCCGGTGGTCGGCGTGGACCGGCGGATGCGGCGCTACGGCATTCACGAGCTCGCCACCCGGGTCTACCAGCGCTCGGCGCCCGGCGAGCGGGCGATCCTGGTCGCCTTCGCGGACGGGATCAACGCCGCCGCGACGCACGAGCCGGCGCCGCCGGAGTACGCCGCGCTGATCGCCGCGTTCGAGCCGTGGAAGCCGGAGGACGCGCTGGCCGTCGGGTTCGCGACGGTGCTCGACCTGGATGACCGGCCGGACGACGTCGTGATCCGCGACCAGGTGCGCCGCGTGCTCGGCCCGGCCGGCACCGACGCGCTCTACCCGCTGACCGACCCGAAGTACGACGTGCCGACCAACGGCCGCCCGCCGGGGCCGATCGCGAACCTGCCGGCGCTGCCGCCCGCGTCGAGATACCCGGCGTCGGCCGGCCCGGCCGGACCGGCTCGACGGGCTGGGCCTATCGCCGCGGTTGAGCCCGCCGAAGAGCGGCGGCCGAACGGGAGCAACGGCTGGATCGTGGGCGGCGGCCGCACGACCACCGGCAAAGCGATGCTCGCCAATGACCCGCACCTGGACATCGGCATCCCGGGCATCTGGTGGCTGGTGGAGGCGAGCGCGCCGGGACTGCACATCGCGGGCGGCGCGCTCGCGGGGACGCCCGGCGTGACGCTGGGCCACAACGAGCACCTGGCCTGGGGCGTCACCGCCGGCGAGACGGCCGCGATGCGCGTGATCCGCGAGCAGGCCCGGGGCGGCGACGAGCTGTTCGAGGGCGGCCGCTGGGTGCGCGCGCGGCACCGTCACGAGCCGATCGCCGTGCGGTTCGGCGCGACGGTGGACGCCGACATCCTCGAAACCGCGCACGGCGTGGTGATCGCGCGCGGCGAGCAAGGCGGCGAAGCGTACGTGATGGACTGGCGCATGCGGCGCAATCCGGTGTCGCCGCTCGCGCCGTTTCTCGGGCTGCTGCGCTCGCGCTCCGCGGCGGAGGGCGTCGCGGCGATGCGCGTGCTTCCGGAGCCCGCGCTCAACGTGCTGCTGGCGGATGACACCGGGCGCGTCGCGTACCACTTCGCCGGCCAGGTTCCGATGGAAGAGTCGTGGGGCCGGTGGGCGAGCGACGAGCGCGCGCCCGAACCGCCATATCTCGCGTACGACCGCGCACCGCACGTCGATCCGTCGCGCGACGCGGTCGTCGTCACGAGCAACAACCGCGCCGACGGCGCCGGCTCGCCGCGCCTCGCGCCGTTCTGGCCGCCGCCGTACCGCGCATTCGAGATTCGCCGCGCGCTGCGCGCCGCGACCGATGGCAGCGGGAAGATCTCGCCTGAAGCGATCGCAACGGAGCAACGCGATGCCGCTTCGCCCGCGGAACGCGAGTTCGCCGATCTCGTGCTCGCGTCGGCAGCGCGCTCGCACGCCGAGCGCGACACCTCGCTCGCGCCGCTGCTCGGCGCGCTGCGTTCCTTCGACGGCACGCTCGCGTCCGACTCGCGCGGCGCGTCGGCGGTCGTCGCGCTGCGCCGCGACATGCTCGGCGCGATCGCGACCGCGCATCTTCCCGAGCGCCTCGCGCGGCTGTATTCCGGCACCAGCCCGGGCTTCGAGATCGTGCTGCGCGCGCTGCGCGAACGCCCGCGCGGCTGGGTTCCGAGCGACGATTACGACGCGTTCGTGACGGGCTCGCTGCGCCGCGTGCAAGCGCATTTCGGAAACGACATTCCGACGTTCGGCGCGTACGCCGCGCAGCCGCTCGCGCATCCGCTCGCACCGTTCGGCTTCAAGGCGTGGAACGGCCCGACGTTGCCGGGGCGCGGCGGAAGCTTCGCGCCCGCCGTGCAATGGAACGGCCATGCGCAATCGTTCCGAGCGGTGTGGATCGCGGGCGACTGGGATCACGGCACGATCGACATCGGCGCCGGCGAATCGGGCGAACCGGGCTCACCGCACTACGCGGACCAATCAGCGAGCTGGATCGCGTTCGCACGCACGCCGCTGCCGTTCTCGGACGCCGCGGTCCGCGCCGCGACGCGCACGACGCTGACGCTCACGCGCTGACCGCTAGTTCCCCGAACGGAGACTCATGCATTTTCTGCGACGGCTCGGAGCAGCGCCGGCACCGCGCTGCGTCGTCTACACGTGCTTGTTCGGCTCGCTGGAGCACTTCAACGACTTCGCATACGAGCGCGACGAGCGGATCGACTACATCTGCTTTACCGACGACCCCGGCCTTCGCTCCGCCAACTGGCAGATGCGGGTGGTGAGCCGCGAGCTGCTCGATCCGCCGCGCGCGTCCAAGCGCATCAAGGCGCTCGCGCACCGTTTTCTTCCGGACTACGACTGGAGCATCTACGTGGACAACGCCGCGCGGATCAAACGACCGCCGCGCGAGATGTTCGACCGGTTTCTGGCGCCGTCGACGTCGCCGTTCGTGTCGTTCCGGCATCCCGAGCGCGACTGCGTCTACGACGAAGCGGAAGTCGTCATCGACTGGGGCTTGGACCATCCCGACCGGGTGCGCGCGCAGATGAGCTTCTACCGCCAAATCGGTTATCCGGCGCACAACGGCCTGACGACGTCCACGTTCATCCTGCGCAGACATCACGATCCGACGCTGATTCCGGTGATGGAACGCTGGCATCAGCAGGTTCTGCGCCACTCGCTGCGCGATCAGTTGTCGCTCGCGCCGGCGGCGTGGTTCGACCGGTTCGAGCTCGGGTCCATCGACCTCGATTTTCGTGCATCCGGACTGCTCGAGCGGCCGGTGCTCAAGGACAACCTGCGCCTCCCGCGCGATTTCGACGACGCACGGTACAAAGAGCTGCACCCCGACGTCACCATGGACGTGCGCAAACACTACCTGCTCCACGGTCTCGCGGAACAGCGCCCGTATAAATAGCGCGCGGGCAGCGCGGCGGCCGTCCCACTCGCGGGCGAAATCACGCCGTTCACGCGCCAATCGCGACCGTTCGCGCCGCGCGCCGCCGCCGGTCGCGGCGTTGCGGCTATACTTCGGCCACGGCAGCGCGGCGCGTTGCCGCTTCACGCGCAATCGCTTCAGGAGGACCCTCGTGCCGGAGTTTCCCACGGCCTCGACCAACGGCCACTCGACCAACGGGCACACGAACGGCAAGCCGCCGTCGAGCACCGGGATCGCGCGCCCGTACACGGACGAGGACGTCGCCCGCTTGCGCGGATCCGTTCGCATCGAGCACACGCTCGCGCGGCGCGGCGCGGAGAAGCTGCGCGCGCTGCTCGCGAAGGACGCGCCCGTCGCCGCGCTCGGCTGTCTCACCGGCGGACAGGCGGTGCAGTCGGTGAAAGCGGGACTCGAGGCGATCTATCTTTCCGGCTGGCAGGTCGCAGCCGACGCGAACACCGCGGGCCAGATCTATCCCGATCAGTCGCTGTATCCGTACGACTCCGTGCCGAAAGTCGTCGAGCGCATCAACAACGCGTTTCAGCGCGCCGATCAGATCGACACCGTGGAAGGCCGCGGCGGCGAGAAAGACTGGTACGCGCCGATCGTCGCCGACATGGAAGCGGGTTTCGGCGGGCCGCTGAACGTGTTCGAGCTGACGAAGTCGATGATCGCCGCCGGCGCGGCGGGCGTGCATCTGGAAGACCAGCTCGCGTCGGAGAAGAAATGCGGCCACCTGGGCGGCAAGGTGCTGATTCCCACCTCGCAAGCGGTGCGCAACCTCATCGCGGCGCGTCTTGCGACCGACGTGTGCGACGTGCCGACCGTGCTGATCGCGCGCACGGACGCCGACGCCGCGAACCTGCTGCTGAGCGACGTGGACGACCGCGACAAACCGTTCCTCACCGGCGAGCGCACTCCGGAAGGCTTCTTCCGCGTGAAGCCCGGCATCGATCAGGCGATCGCGCGCGGCTTGGCGTATGCGCCGTACTGCGATCTGATCTGGTGCGAGACGTCGCACCCGTCGCTCGAGGAAGCCGAAGCGTTCGCGAAAGGCATCCACGCGCAGTTTCCGGGCAAGATGCTCGCGTACAACTGCTCGCCGTCGTTCAACTGGAAGCTCAAGATCGACGACGCGACGATCGCTCAGTTCCGCACGAAGCTGTTCGCGCTCGGCTACCGCTTCCAGTTCATCACGCTCGCCGGCTGGCACGCGCTCAACCACTCGATGTTCGAGCTCGCGCGCGACTACGCCGAGCGCGGCATGACCGCGTACGCGGAGTTCCAGCAGCGCGAGTTCGCCAGCGAGCCGCAGGGCTACACCGCGACGCGCCACCAGCGCGAAGTCGGCACCGGCTACTTCGACGAGGTGGCGAAGGTCGTCAGCGGCGGAGCATCGTCGACGACCGCGCTCACCGGCTCGACCGAAGAGGCGCAGTTCACCACGACCGCTGCTTGAGGTGAAGCGCTACCGCATGGCCGTAGTTCGGTGGGCTGACACGTAGGCGTCGGCGGCGGGCACGAGGCGCGCTCGCAGGGCGAGCGAGAACCGTGCCCGCTCCATCGCCCGCGCGACGACCTGCGCGGGCGCCGGCGCGCCGTTCGACTTGACGAACGCTTCGAGCTCGTCGAGCGGCGCGGCATTCCAGAACGACGCCGGCACGTTGGCGATCGCGAGCGCGCGCTGGAACTCCGACCGGCTGGCGTTGAGCTCGGCAGCGTGCAGTTTGTAGAACCGCCACACCTGCGGCGGATCGTTCGGCGCCATGTCGGAGATCAACCGGCTGCGAACGCCGGCGGCCTGCGGCGGAATCTCCGGCGACATCACGATGTCGAGCGCCTGGCGCACGAGCGCGGGGTCGTGAACGGCGGCGAGCGCGCCGTAGTACCGGCGCACCTCGGTCTCGTTCTCCGACGATCTCGCGATCGCGTGCAGTTGGTCGAACGCCGTTTGGTCCGCGTTCTGCGCGACGATCGCGAGCGCGACGGCTTGCTGCTCGGCGTCGAGCGACGAGCGGTCCGCCACGAACCTCGCGAACCGGCGCCGCGCCTCGGCCACCACGGCCGGTTCGCCCCATTCGCCAAGGTGCTCGATCAGCAGCCGCCGCGTGAGCTGCGTGCTGCCGGATTCACCCGGCTTCGCGTCCCATCCGAGCGCGGCGAACGCCGGCCGCGCGACGGAGCGCGCGAACGCGACGAACGCGGCGTGCCCCGCCGTGCCGCGCTCGTCGCGCTCGATCGCCTGGAGCGCGCCGAGGATCTGCTCCCACGCGCGCTGGTTCGTGCGCGAACCGACCGCGGACGCGAACGTGAGATACGACGCCAGCGGCGCGCGGTTCGCCTCGGCGAACGCCCATTGGTCGTCGAGCAGCGCGATGCGGTCCGCATCGGGAAGCTGCGCGAAGTCGCGCCGGTTCGTGCGCAGCGTCGCGTCATCGTACGCGACGCGGTAGAAGCCCGCCGTACCGGCATTCGCGGTCAGCGGCTCATCGCAGCGCCCGGCCGCGACCCGTTGTCCGTCCGCGGTGAAGAGCGTTGCGCGAGCAGCGGTGCGCGCGCCCGAGCGCACGCCCATCGGAATGCTCCAGCGCGCGTTCGCCGGATCGCTTCCCTCGAACAGAAAGCGCTTCTGCGTGAGCACGAGCGTGCGCTGCCCGGACGGCCCGCACAGCGCGCGCACGCTGACGACCGGGAAGCCCGGCTGCGTCGTCCAACCCGCCGCGATCTTCTCGACGTCGCGGCCGCTCGCCGCCGACAGCGCCTGCCAGAGGTCGCCGCTGGTCGCGTTCCCGTACGCGCGCGCTTTGACGTAGCGGCGAATTCCGGCGCGGAAGACGTCCTCGCCGAGATGCGCTTCGAGCATGCGCAGAAACGCCTGCCCTTTGTTGTACGTGATCGCCGAGTCGAACGACGCTTCGGCTTCCATCTCGTTCGTCACGTGCTGCTCGATCGCGTGCGAGTTGACGCGCGCGTCGGCGTTCATCGCGGTTTCTTTGGACACGTCCTCGTGCTCGGACCAGCTCCAGCCGGGATTGCGGCGCGCCGTCTCTTTCGCGGCCATCCACGACGCGAAGCTCTCGTTCAGCCAGATGTCGTCCCACCAGCCCATCGTCACGAGATCGCCGTTCCACTGGTGCGCCATCTCGTGCGCCTGGATGTTGTAGACGCGCTGTTTCTGCTCGAGCGTCGCATTCGGCGCGATCAGCAGCGCCTGATCGTTGTACGTGATGGCGCCCCAGTTTTCCATCGCGCCTTGGAAACCGCCGGGCACGGCGATCGAGTCGAGCTTCGGCAGCGGGTACGCGAAGCCGAAGTACGCGTCGTAATCGGCGAGAATCTGCTGCGCGTTCGCGAGCGCGTACGCGCCCAGACGTTCCTGGCCGCGCACGGCCCACACGCCGAAGTGACGGCCTCGCGCGTCCGCATCGACGTGCGCGAGATCGCCCGCGGAGAACTCGACGAGATACGACGGCATGTTGGGCGACCGGCGGAACGTGGTGATCGCGTTCGCGCCGTTCACCGTGCGGCTCTCGGGCGGCATGTTCGACACGACGCTCCACGCGGCCGGCACGGTGACGGACAGCTGGAACGTCGCCCGAAACGCCGGCTCGTCCCAGCACGGGAACATGCGGCGCGCATCGGTCGCTTCGAACTGCGTCGACAGCATCGTGCCGCTCACAGAACCGGTGCGATACGGCTGGACGAACAATCCTTGCGGCGCCGTTTCGAGCTTGCCGGTGTACGCGAACGCCAGCACGTGCCTGCCCGCGTCGATCGGCGCCGGCAGCGTCAGCGTCGTGAGCTGCTTCGCATCATCGCTTTGCACGTCCGCGATCGCGGCGCCGTCCAGCGTTACGTTCGTGAGCCGCTCGTTGAGCGAGTTGAACGCGATCGTGCGAACGGGTTTGCGGACGTTGAGCACGATCGTCTCCGTGCCCGCCAGCGTCTTGGCCGCGGCGTCGGGCACGATCGCGATGCGGTAGTCCACCGGCACGACGTCCTTGGACAGCTTGCCCGGCGCCGTCTCGAAATTGAAGGGCTCCTTCGCGTACGCGGCCGGAGCGCCGGTTGCGCTGAGCAATGCGGCGGCGAGTACCCAGCGCACGAACGGAATAGACATCGCACGGCACGTTCCGTGCAGTTTTCGGGATGACCTAGGGCGCGCTCGCCGCTATTCGCGAGCGCGGTACTGGCGGAACGTCACGTTGAGCCGTTCGCCGGTGATGCGCGGATCGCGCCTGACGCGATGCTCCCAATAGAGCTGCGTGTCGCCGGCCATCACGATCAGGTCGCCGTGCGCGACGTCCACGCTGATCGGGTCGTGGCGCAGCCCGCTGTCTTTCTTGGGCCTGAGCTGGAACGTGCGGGTCGCGCCGAGCGACAGCGAGCCGACGACCAGGCGCGCGTCCTGCGTGCCGTCGCGGTCGCCGTGCCACGCGACGGCGTCGTTCCCGTCGCGATAGCGGTTCAGGAAGCAGTAGTCGAACGACGTGCCGGTGTGCCGCTCGACCATCTCGCGCACGAGCGTGAGCGCGGGCGTCCAGGGCTGCGCCATCTTGCCGCCACGGCCGGCGGTCTCCCGCGGAACCAGCACGCGCCTCCCGTACATCATCCGCGAATCCGCTTTCCATTTCGTGTCCGCGCGGAGCTCGCGGACCAGCGCGTCGGCGAGCGCCGGATCGAGGAACTCCGGAACGTAGGTGACGTCCCCACGGTCACCGACGAGCCGCGTGGGGCTCGAGGCGGAGGCGAACAGAACCAGTTGGCGAGACAGCATGGCAGCGATAACGAACATACGTTCGCTGCGCCGGACGGAAAACCCTCGCCGGGCCAGCTCGCCGGTGGTCCGCCGGCCGCCGAAATGCCGCCGAGCGATGCTACGGGCCTACCGTTCTTCGCGCGCCTGGCGCGTTGCGCGCTCGTTCGCTCGCTCGACCGCCGCCGCGACTTCGTCCTTCTTCATGTGCGTCGTGACCTGGGCGCCGAGCTCGCGCGCTTCGGCGAGCAGCTCGTCCTTCGTCTTGCCTTTGACGTCGACGCCGCCGTACGACGCGCCCGACGCGTTCGGTCCGTGCTCCGCGGCACGCGGATCGGACGGTCCCTTGTGGTCTTTGGGCTCCCAGTGGTCGCCCACTTTCTCGAACGAGTGCTTGACCGACGCCCAGGCCGCGCGGTGCGCGCGCTCTTCGTCGCCGTCGTACGTCTTCTCGGCGCTCTCGAGCGTCTTCTCGTACGTCTCCTGCGCTTTCTTCGGCGAACGCTCGAGCGTCGACGGAAGCGGCGCGAACTCGCCCTCGTTTCCCTTTTCCGGCATGCGTGTTACCTCGCTTGCGATGATACCCGTTCGCGGGTACAGGGATCGCATGAACGACGACCGCTCCGCTGCCGACATCGACGACGACACCGACGAGGAGCCGACCGACGGCGGCAAGCTCGACGAATACGACGACGCCGTGATCGCCGCCGACGACACCGGGATGCTCGCCGGCGAACGGCTGATCACCGTCACGGAGATCGAGGAAGGTCTGCAAGGCAAGTAACGTCGCGAAAGGTCGCGTGTCACCCGTGACGTAACCGGGTTGCTCGTGAACGGAACCCGCAGCGCGCGTGCCAGCCTGTGGGAGAAGGCGATGAACCTTCCCTTGGCGCGCGACGACGATTTCTTTGGCCCGCACCGGCGTCCGGTCGGCATCGACCCGCAGCATCTGCGGGTGATCAGCGATACGGCACTGCGGTCGCGACTGATCATGGCGGGGATCGCCGAGGGGTTACAGTCACCCAAAGGGCCGCAGCGCATCAAGTCGATCATCCGGCTGTATCCGGATTTTGACGCGCCCCGGCCGGGGAACCGCCCGCGTGCCGTGCGCAGTGCCGCCGCTCCGCCGAGCGAGCCGTCCCGGGCCGCGTTCGGGTTGCCGACGGTGGAGGAGCTCAACGCGCTGCTCACCCGGATCCACCAAGCCGAGCGCGAGGTGAGCCAGGAGCTGCAAGGCCGGCTCAACAGCGACATCGACCGGCTCAAGAAGCAGATCTCGGTGCTGGACGGCGACGATTTCGAGCGCGCGTTCCGCGAGCTCGACCAGGCGATGCGCCAGCGCCGCGAGCTGGGCACGCAAGTGCGCGAGGAAGCGTTCCGCCGCATCGACGCCGACGGCTCGTTCGAGCCGCGGCGCTATCTGCGGCTGATCGCGCGGGGGCGCGGCTAGGTCACCGCAGGCCCAAATGCACAGGATCGCGCAGGTTGCCTGCTGTTGGAACGAGGGGTGTCCTCTG
Source organism: Vulcanimicrobiota bacterium (assembly GCA_034666325.1). Classification (GTDB taxonomy): domain Bacteria; phylum Vulcanimicrobiota; class Vulcanimicrobiia; order Vulcanimicrobiales; family Vulcanimicrobiaceae; genus Vulcanimicrobium. The sequence goes on along the minus strand of JAXDMB010000425.1, from coordinate 3,465 downwards.
CTGGGAGAGTAGGAAGCCCGAGCAGTGATCCGGAGCGTCGCGGCCGACGGTCGTCCCGATCTCGGCGGAGTTTTCCGTCCGATCGATCGTCCACGCGTTCTCGACCGCCTCGCGACGGCGGCCCAGTACCGGATCGCGACGATCATTGCGCCTGCCGGCTTCGGGAAATCGGTCGCGGTGCGCCAGTTCGTCGCGACGGTTCCGTCGGCGGTGGTGTACGACGTGCCGCCCGACGGCTCGACGCTGCTGCCGTTCGTGCGCGGTTTCGCCGACGCGCTGGAAAACGTCGTGCCCGCGCTGCGCCGTTCGCTCGCGACCGCGTTCGACGGTGCGCGCAGCTCCGACGCGCCGGGCCGCGAGCTCGCCGCGTGGATGGCGACGCACATCCGCATGCTCGACACGCTGATCGTCGTGGACGACCTGCACCACGGCGAGAACGACGCGGAGATCTCGCGCTTCATCACCGCGCTGGTGGACCGCACGAAAGACGGACCGCGCTGGCTCTTCTCCTCACGCAGCCCGCTGCAGCTTCCGGTCGCGTCGTGGCTCGCGTACGGCGAGTCCGATCTCGTGGTCGACGCGGTCGACCTGCGTTTCAACATCGACGAGGCGAAGCAAAGCGCGCGCGCGACGCGCGTCGCGGTGCGCGACGAAGAGCTCGAGCAGATTCTCGGGTTGATCGACGGCTGGCCGGCCGCGCTCACGTTCGCACTGCGCACGTCCACGCGCGCGAGCGATCTGCGCGCGGTGTCCGCCGGAACGCGCGAGATGGTGTACCGGTATCTGGCCGAGCAGGTGTGGCACTCGCTCGACGACCGCATCCGCGAGTTCCTGCGCGCCGCGGCGTTCTTGCCGCGCCTCGAAACGCGCCTCGCGGTCGCGGCCGGGTTCGACGACGCCGCCTCGATCATCGAGTCGCTGCGCGAGCGCGTCGCGTTCATCAGCGTGCTGGACGCCGGCGTCTACAAGCTGCACGATCTCTTCCGCGACTTCGTGCAGCGCCAAGTGGCGCTCGAGGGCGACGAAGCGCTGCGCGCCGCGCAAGTCACCGCAGGCCGCCTGCTCGAGAAGATGGGCATGTACGGCGAAGCGCTGGAACGCTTCTCGGAAGCACGCGCGGCGCGCGAAGTGGAGCGCGTGCTGGCGGCGTACAATTTTTCCCTGCTCGACAAAGGCTGCTTCGACATCGTGGAGCGCGCGGTGCGCTCGCTGCCCGGCACGATCTCGGCCGCGAACCCCAAAGTGCTCGCGCTACGCGCCGCTTTGGAAGACGCACACGGCCGCGTCGATCAAGCGGAGCGCTGGTACAGCGCGGTCCTCGAGCGCGTGGTGGAAGACATCCCGTTCCGCGTGGCAGTCGCATCACGCTACGCGCTGCTGCTGTTCCAGCAGGGACGCTTCGAAGCCGTCGCGATCCTCGAGGCGCTGCGCGATCGCGATGACGTCGATGCGCCCGAGCGCGCAGTGGTGCTCGGAATGCTCGCGATGACGTACGCGATCGCCGGACGGCGCGACGAAGCGCAGACCGTGATCGCGGAAGCGATCGAGTTGTCGGAATTCGGCGACGACGGCCTGCGCGCGCGAACGTACGGGCGAGCCGCCACGATCGCGTTCTACGCCTCGGACGACGCAACGGTTGAAACCTATGCCCGCGAAGCAACGCGCCTCGCAACCGAAGCGGGCGAGTTCGCTTTGGCGGCGCGCTTCTTCAGCACGCTGACCGCCGTGCACGCGTTCGCCGGCCGAATTCCAGTCGCTGCATGGTACGCCGCACAAGTTGCCGCAAACGCCGAGAAGGCGGGCGATCCCCAGACGCGCGTGAACGGCTTGCGCACCTTGCTGCAGCTCGAAGCGGAGCGCGGCAACGAAGATCGGATCGCCGAGATCGATCGAGAGCTCAGCTCGCTGTCCTACCGCGGCCCGACGGCATTGATGGGTTACGTCGTCGGCAAGGCGCTGCAACTCGGCTGGGCGGGTCAGTTGCGGGACGCGCAGCTCCTGCTGGGCAGCCTATCGGACAAAGACATCGTGCCGTTCCAAAATCCGATGCGGTACAGCCTGCTGGCGGTCGTGTTCGCCAAGCTGGGGTCGCGAGCCGAAGCCGTCGACGCCCTTTCGAAGTACGACGCGGCAACGGAAGGGGACACCGACCCGCATCCCGTCTTCAACCGGGCGCGCGGCCTGGCCGAGCGCTACACGATCCTTGCGAACGTCATCCTCCAGCGCAACGCGCTCGCGCAGAAGCACCTCCGGACCCTCCGTCCGGCCACCGCCGATCTCAAGCCGTTCGACGCCGCCTTGGCAGCGCTGCTGAATCGCGTTCCGGAGCAGTACGAAGCCGCACTGCGCGACATGCGGCTGGCGGGAATCGCCGGCATCGCGCGCTTCCTCGACGCGGTCGGCGGCGGGTGCGCGCCGGCGGAAAGCGACGAAACGGAGGTTCTCACCCCGGTCGAGCTCCAAGTGTTGCGGGCGATGGCGCAGGGTCTCAGCAACCAGGCGATAGCAGACGACCAGCGCCGAACGGTCAATACCGTGCGCACCCACGTCTCCTCGATCCTCCGCAAACTGAGCTGCGGCAGCCGTGGTGAGGCCGTCGCCGCGGCGCGCCGCCAGGAGCTCGTCTAAGCCCGGAAACGGACTCGTCCTTTCGGACGAGTGTGGCATCGAATCGACCTTGCTAGGCTGGAGTCGTCCCCCGCCTCTCCAAGGAGCTCTCGGTGATCAACGCTGTCCTCGCAAGCCTACTCTTCGCCGGAACGATCGTCTCTTGCATCGTCCCGCCGATGGGCAACTGAGCGGACGGCTTGATGATGGAAGGACGAGCCGCGCTCGCGCGGCGTCTGGTCGAGACCCGCGCGCCGATCGCCGAAGCGGTTCTCGAGCACCTTGGACCTCGGTCCGCGGGGCAAGCCTCGGCGCTCATCGTTCGCTCCCTCGTATCGGCACTGGGACAGTCGATCGAAGCAGCCAGTCCGGATGCGGTGGTCTCGTGGGCGCGGATGGCCCACGGCGCCTACGCGCTTCCGGTGATCCACGACCTCGTAACGGCGAGCTGTGACGTCGCAGCGCAAGCGGGTGAGCCGCTCGACCTCGACTTCTCGGCGTTACTCGTCTTCCTGGAGATCGTCAAGGCGAACGTCGCCGAGGCGTTCCCGCTCGCGCCCGGACCCCGCTTCGAGGATCCGCAGCGCGCTACGACGGGTGTGATCGAAGGCGTGCTGGCGATGCTCAAGGCTCGCGACGAAGCGACTTGCGCGCACTCGCACGCGACCGGTGCGTGGTGCCGGCGCCTCTCCGAAGCGATGGGACTCTCCGCCGCGACCACCGATATCATCGTGAAGTCGGGTGTGCTTCACGACATCGGTAAGATCGCGACGCCGGACTCGATCCTCTTCAAACCCGGTCCGCTGACCGAGCACGAGTGGGTCGTCATGCAGCAGCATGCCGAGTTCGGAGCCGAGA
>JAXDMB010000424.1:0-11648 GCA_034666325.1 Vulcanimicrobiota bacterium | reverse complement strand
GTCGTATTCGGCGACCTTGAGCGCGAGCACCGCCGTGCGCTGCTGGCCCTGCGAGCCGAACGCCGCGAGCGGCTTGCCGTCCACGAGCAGCCGGAGATCGTCGCGGTGCGGGCCGACCAGCGTCGTGCGCCGCCGCACCTCGGTCTCGACCGCGGACGCGAGCGCCTCGCCGACGTCGCCTTCGGGATTCGGCGCGTACGTCACGCCGAGCTTCTCGCGCGTGCCGCGCCAGCGCGCGTAGATCGCCGCGGTCGCGGCTGCGAGCTCGTCGACGAACGCGCGCCGCGCGTTGATCAGCGCGGAAGCCGGTCGAACCAGCTCGTCGTTGTACGCGAGCAGCAGATCGCGATCGGGTGCGATGGCGCCGCGGAGCAGCGCGCTCTTCTGCTGCACGACTTTCTGGTACAGCGCGAGATCGCGGTAGTACACCGGCGACAATTGCGCGAGCGCGCCGTTGAGAAACGACCGCCGCAGCGTGGGCCCGCCGCTGACGAGCTGCAAGTCGGCGGGCACGAACGTGACGACGCGCGTGCGCCCGAGGAACCGCGCGAACCCCACCGAGCCGCCGTTGACCTCGAAGCTCTTGCGCGTCCCGGCCGGCGTGCGCGCGAGCGTGCACCGCAGACGAATCGCACCGGCCGCCGCGCGCGCTTCGCCGCCGATCTCCGCGCGCTCGGTCCCGGTGCGAATCAGCTCGCTCTCACGGTGCGCGCGAAACGACTTCCCGGTCGCGAGCATCGCGAGCGCTTCGAGGAGGTTGGACTTGCCTTGCGCGTTGGGGCCGATGAGCAGATTGAGTCCGGAAGCCGGCGTGAAGTCGAGTGCTTCATAATTGCGAAAATCCGACAGCCGGATCCGCTCGATCTTCACGAACCGTGCGACGGCGAGCGGCCGCGAACGCGGCCGGCTATTGGCGCAGCGGCATCAGCACGTACAGCTGCTCGCCCGAGCCTTCGCCGTGCTCCAGCGGACGGATCGCCGCCGGTGACAGCGGCCCCAAGAACTCGAGCACCGTTTGCGGGGAGTCGACGTGATTGAGGATCTCGACCAGATAACGCGCGTTGAACGCGATCGCGAGATCTTCGCCCGTCTGCTCGACCTCGAGCTCTTCGTACGCGTTGCCGGTGACGTCCGATTTCGCGGTGATCATCAGCGTCTGGTTCGCGACCTCGAGCTTTACCATGGACGCGCGGTCGCCGGCGACGAGCTCGGCGCGGCGCAAGCCGCCGATCAAGCCTTGCGTGTTCACGACGACCCGGCGGTCGAACTTCGCCGGAATCACTTGCTGGTAGTTGGGATATTGCCCGTCCACCAAGCGCACGACGATGGACGTCGTTCCCGCGGTGAACTGCAGTTGGTTGGCGTTCGCGCCGAGCGCGGTGACTTCGACGACCTCGGCCGCGCCGAGATTGCGGGCGGCCTCGTTGAGCGCGCGCGACGGCACGATGTACTTCGCGGTGCCGTCGATGCCGCGCTCGAGCTTCGACGTCCAGCGCGCGAGACGATAACCGTCGGTCGCGACGAGCGTGATGTTGTCGCCGTCGAGCTCGAGCAGCGTGCCCATCAGCACGGCGCCGCGCGCCTCCTCGTTCGACGCGGCGAAGATCGTCGCGCCGACGCCTTCGCGAAAGCGTTTCGCGCCGATCGCGAACGACTGCCCCTTTTGCGCGGTGGGCAGCGGCGGGTACTCATCCGCCGGCAGCGCGTGAAAATCGTAGTTCGACCGCTCGGCCTTCACCGACGCGCGAGACGGCGAGCCGGTGAGCTCGAGCAAGCCCGCCGGCAAGTTGCCGAGGTAGCCGCTGAACAGCCGGGCCGGCACGGTGACCGCACCCGGCTCGCCGATTTCCGCCGGAAACGATTGCTCGAGCGTGAGCTCCAAGTCGGTGGCCCGCACGCGGATCGCACCGTCGTCCGCGCTGAGCAGCACGTTCGAAAGAATCGGCACCGTGGTGTGCGCGTTGACGACCTTGCTCGCCGCGCCGACCGCGGACGCGATGTCTTTCGTACTACACGTGAACTTCACTGATCCACCGTTCCGAGACCGTTCGTCGTCCGGTCTTTAGTTAAAGAAAGAATCGTCGTACTAGCAGTAAGGCGGTGAGCAGCGGGGATAACCGCCGGATCTCGCCCGTACCATGGCTTGGCGCCCGATTTGGCCTGTGGACGAATGATGTGCTCCGTCCACGCGATCCCCGTCGTCCGCGGGAATCCCGTTTTTCCACGGCGCCCGAGGGGCCCTGTGCCCAGGTCGGGGATGAAAACCGTGGTCTCGGCTGGGACAGCCTTTCGGGGCGAGACGCGAGCCGCCTCGCCCCGGAAAGGCCGAGCGAGAAAGGTGCCTCGCTACTTCGTGTTGAGGGTGACCAGGAACGGTCCCGTGTTGTACCCCGCCATCACCAGCGTGCCGTCGGGTCCGACGGTCAAGCCGTAGATGTTCTGGCCGTTCGCGTTGTAGCCGAAGAAATCGGTCCGCCCGGTGGCGGCGTCGACCCGGCCGATGCGCTGGTCCAGGAACGAGATGAAGTAGAGGTTCGCCGATGCGTCGAGGACCGCGTACGCCGTGAACTCGTTGAACGAGTTGTCGCCGTACAAGCGCGGCACGGCGTATGTCGTGAGCGCGTCGGGTCCGGTCGCCGTGTCTTCGCGCACGAACTCGTTGAGGTTGTTGAGATCGACGTACCAGATGGAGCCGCTGGGCGAGATCGCCTGCGCGTCCAGCGAGCGCGCCGGGTGCTGCGAGTCGACGCGCGCTTCGCTGACCTTCACGCCTGCGGGCGTGTATTTCGCGAGCCACGTACCGTCGACGGTGGCGTACGACGTGTAGACCACCCACAGATTACCGTCGCTGCTCGGGAACACGCGCGTCGGCAGCGGCAACAGCACCGCGGTCGTGTCGGTCACCGGCGGAACGCCTACGGCGAACTCGACGGGCGTGCCCGCCGTCGTTCCGCTGAACGGAAGGCGCCACACCTTGTTGGCGTTGCGCTCCGCGCCGACGATCGCGCTGCCCGCGACGGTCGGGTGCAGCACTTCGTCAGCGGTCGGGATGTCGGTGAAGGTGTGCGCGACGGGATCGAAGCGCGTCACGAAGTACGGCGCGACGGCCGCGCCGTTCGAGGCGCTCGACGACACGATGTAGAGCTGGCCGTCCGGGCCGAGCACCGGCGAGCGCAGCGTGCGGCCTCCCGTTCCGATCTGATACGTGCCGGTCACCGTGTAGTTGGTCGTCTCGATGCTCGCGATCCGGCCGCCGGTTTGGGTGATCCACAGCTTGCCCGTGCTGTCGAAGATCGGGTCGTAGCTGCGCACCGTGTTTGCGAGCGTGTGCGCGGCGACCGTCGTGCCGGCCGGCCGTGCCGCCGGCGCGACCGGCGTGATCGTCACCGATGCGTTGAACGTCCCGAATGCCGCGCTCACCGAGAACGGCGTGCTGGACGCACCGGTATAGGCGACGTACGGCACGGTGTAACGGTCCGGAACCGAGACGGTCTTCGCGGTCGCGGACGGTCCCGGGCTTGCGACCGGCGTGCCGTTGTAGCGCTGCGTCGAGTTCTGCGTGACCTGCGTGTACAGCGAGGACCCGGTACCGGTGTCACCGTCCGTGAGCACGACCGGCTGCGTGTAGTTCTGCGGCGACATCAGCACCGTTCCCGTCGCGTCGTAGAGCTGCACGATGAGCGCGATGCTCGACGCGGCGCCCGTGCGCGGGTTGGGATCGCTCGCGAAGAGGCGCATCGAAGCGACGTTGCCGTCGAGCGTGACGGCGATCGGATTGTCCTGCGCGTCCTTGATCGTGACGGTGAGCGTCGCGCTGCCGAGCGTCGCGCCGGAACCGTCGCGCGCGGCGTTCGTCGACACGTTCAGCGTGTCGTTTCCGAGGGGAAGGCGGATCTGCATCGAGCAGACGTCGTAGATTCCCGAGACGTCCGCGCTGCAGTTTACTCCGTTGCCGATCACGGCGCCGCTGACGTCGTAGACGGCATGGTACGGCGCCGCGCCGGTTTGCGTCGCGTCGATGACGAGCGAGTTCGCCGCGTGCGAGAACTCTTGCGTGCGGCGCTTCGCCGACGTGGCGGACGTCGTCGCCGCGGGCGACGCGAGGCGTTTGAACGTGAGCGTGGCGTGGCCCGTCGCGGCGGGCGCGGTTGTTCCGACGGCGCCGGTCGGGCTGGGGACGGTGCCCCCGCCGCCGGAGCATGCGGCGAGCGCCGCCAGTGCCGTGAGCGCGAGCGCGCGTGTGAGATGCCGGGTCATGCTAGTGCTTTCTCGAGTTGACGGTGAGGCTGGACGTCGCGACGGTGACGCTGACTTGCGCGTGGCGCTGCGCCGCGTCCGTGACGTCGATCGTGCACGCTCCGGGGTTCTGCGGCGTGACGGTGAACGTGCCGTCCGCGCCGACCGGGCCGACGGTGGCCACCGGGTTCGCAACGGCGGGATTGCTCACGCACGCGGCCGCGTTGAACGTGCCGGCGTAGAAGGTGCTGCTGACCGTGACGGTCTTGGTGAGGTCGCTGCCGGTGCCCAGGAAGCTGAGCACGCTCGGCGAGACCGTCAAGGGCCCGGGAGTCGGCGTGGGCGAGGGAGTCGGCGTCGCGGTCGGCACCGGAGTGGGCGTCGGCGTCACGACGGGTACCGGCGTCGCCGTGGGGCTCGCGGTCGGAGTCGCGGTCGGCACGGGCGTGGGGCTCGCCGTCGGCGACGGCGTGGGCGGCGGCGGTGCCGGCGCGTAGTACAGCGCGAAGAAATAGACCTGGTTCGCTTGGTAGGTCACGGGCCCGGTGGCGCTGCCGAACACGATCTGCCGGCCGTTCGCGGTTCCGGGGGAACCGATCGGATAGTGCCAGCTGCCGTCGTAGAGCGCGAGCCCGTACGAGCCAACCGCGGGGTCGTAGCCGGCCGGAAGCGTGATGCTGAATCCCGGGTAGCCCGGGAACGTCACGGTCTGCGAGAAACGCAGGCCCTGGTAGTAGAGCACCTCGAGGCCCGAGCTCGTCGCGAGCGGCTTGCGGCCGAAGCTCAGCACCGGGATTCCGGGCGGAATCGTGGTGGTCGTCTGGACGTCGAGCGACGTCCCGGCCGGCAGGGTCGCCGCGGGCAGAACGATCGAGCCGGAAAGACCCGCCGCAGGCGGGATGGCGACGCTCTGCGCGGCCGACGCGCCGGCGGCGAGCGGGACGGTCGTGGCAGCGGCTGCCGGCGCGAGCGTCGGCACCGACGCGGGCGCGGTCGGCGCAGGGGTGGGGCCGGTGTTGAACGGCGGCGAGTTGACTGCGCCTCCGTTACATGCGGCGAGCGCCGACAGCGCAAAAAGAGCGGGTCCCAGCAGTGCTGGACCCGGGCGGGGGAAACGCATTCTGTGGAAAGAGCCTCCGGGGGCGTGGGAAGATGTCGAGCGTCGGGACGCCGTTACATCATCGCCGTTCGGCACCGCAACGGTCGTAGGCATGCCGGTTCGAACGAACCGTGCACAAACCTTACGGTTGGGCGTCCCTCAGGCAGCCGCCCCGGCAGTCGGGCTACTCGCTCTGGATCTGCGCCACGAGCGAGCGAATTCTATTGCGAAACGCTTCGTCGGTGTCCATGAGCGCGGCGATCTTGTCGCGCGCGTACATCGCGGTCGTGTGGTCTTTCTTGCCGAACTCGCGCGCGATCTGCGGCAGCGACGCGCCGGTGAGCTGCCACGCGATGTACATCGCCACCTGGCGCGGCAGCGTCACGCGCTGATCGCGGCGCTGCGCTTCCATCTCTTTCACCGAGATCCCGTAGTGCTTGGCGCAGCGCTCCTTGATGAGCGGGATCGTGACGCGGTGCATCGGCGCCTGCGCGACGGCGTTCTTGAGCACCTCGGCGGCGAGCTCCACCGTGATGGCGGACTTCGTGAGCGAGGCGAAGGCGACCACGCGGATCAGCGAGCCTTCGAGCTCGCGAATGTTGGACGGGATCACCTTCGCGATGAACGCGAGAACCTCATCGGGCACCGGAACTTTCTCGGTCTCGGCCTTCTTGCGCAAGATCGCTTCGCGCGTCTCGAAATCCGGCGGCTGGATGTCGGTGAGCAGTCCCCACTCGAACCGCGAGCGCAAGCGGTTCTCGAGCGTCTGGATCTCTTTGGGCGGACGGTCGCTGGAGATCACGAGCTGCTTCTGCGCTTCGTGCAATGAGTTGAACGTGTGGAAGAACTCTTCCTGAGTCTGCTCTTTGCCTTCGAGAAACTGGATGTCGTCGATCAGCAGCACGTCGACGTGCCGGTAGCGGTTGCGAAACTCGACCGTCTGGTTGTTCTTGATCGCGATGATGAACTCGTTGGTGAACTTCTCGGACGACACGTACACGATGTTCGCGTTCGGATTCCGCTCGAGCACGCGGTGGCCGATCGCGTGCATCAAGTGCGTCTTGCCGAGTCCCACGCCGCCATATAAAAAAAGCGGGTTGTACGCCATCGCCGGGGCTTCCGCGACCGCTTGCGACGCCGCGTGCGCGAACCTGTTCGAGTTGCCGATGACGAAGTCGTCGAAGGTATAGCGCGCGTTGAGGTGGCCGATCCGCAGGTCGTCCGGCGCGGCCTGCTTGGCGGCCGGGGCGACGGACGTCGCCGGCGTCTGCGTGGCGTTGCCCGGATCGACGACCACGCGCAGCGCGATCTCCGCGCCGAGCAGCTCGTGCAGCACCGACGTGATGTCGGACTTCAGCCGGTTCTCCACCCAGTCGCGAGCGAACGTGGTCTGGACCGCGAGCACGATCTCCGACGGCGTCAGGTCGACCAGACGCATCGGCTTCAGCCACATCTCGAAGACCGGTTTGTTATAGCGGGGCGCGAGCAGATCGAGCGCCGCGGTCCAGAGATCTTGGGGGGCTGTCGCCGTGCTGGTCAGATTCATGCCGTTACCTACCGCATAGTCCGGACCGGCGAGCAGAGTACGCGCCGGGGGAGAATGAGCGATGGGGATTGGCCCGGAGGGGGTTGCTTCCTGCGCCGTTTTCCCCCGGAATTGTCCACTTGTCCACAGGGGGCTCGCTCGCGCCGTGACGAGGCCCGTCGCACGTATCCACGACTTTCCCACCCGCACGAATCCCGGCAGGAACCCGCGCTGCGACTGGTCCCGCGGCGCAGCCCGGCTTGGTCCCATCCACAGCTCTATCCACGGTTGTGGACAAGTCAGGAACCTTTCTCGTATTGCCGTTTTTCCTTGACGCCTGCGCCAGCGGGCCCGTATACTGTCTTGTCGCACCGCTGGGACCGGCTTGCCGTTCCCGCAGCCCCAGGAGAACTCGCTCGTGAAGCGGACCTATCAGCCGCACAACCGGCGCCGTAAGCGCGTCCACGGCTTCCTCGAACGCATGTCCACGAAGAACGGCCGCCGCGTCCTCGCCGCGCGCCGCAAGAAGGGCCGCCACCGCCTGTCTGTCTGACGGGCCGTGCGGGCGTACGACTCCCTGCGCCGGCGCGGCGACTTCGCGCGCGTCACACGGCGAGGAAAGCGCCACGCCGGAACGCACCTGACGTGCTTCGTCGCCGACGGCCGCCGGCGGTCGCGCGTCGGGGTCACGATCTCCAGTTCGATCGGCGGGGCCGTCGTTCGCAACCGCCTCCGCCGCCGGATCAAAGCCATCCTCGACCGTTATCCCTTGGGCGAGCCGCCGTGGCGCGACATCGTCTTCATCGCCCGGCCCGGCGCCGGCGAGCTCGGGTTCCCCGAGCTTTCCGACGAGGTGGCCCGGGTGTTCCGCCCGGCACCGTGACTTCGCGCTCCATCGCGCTGGCCGCGCTGCGCGGGTACAAGCGTTTCATCTCACCCGTCCTTCCGCCGGCCTGCCGGTTCGTCCCGACCTGTTCGGAGTATGCGGCAGAGGCGATCGAGAAACACGGCGTGATGCGCGGCGGTACGCTGGCCGTGCGCCGGCTGGTCCGCTGCGGACCCTGGCACCCGGGCGGCTTCGACCCGGTCCCCACCCGAAAGGCCCCCTGACGCCCGTGCTCCTCGCGAACATTCCGCTCTTCGATCAGCTCGTGCACGGGCTGACCGTCGTGCTGACCGCCCTCCACGGGGTGATCCCGAACTACGGCTGGGCCTTGATCGCGCTCGCGCTGCTCGTGCGCCTGGTGATGTGGCCGCTCTCGGAGATCCAGTTCCGCTCGATGGCGGAGATGCAGAAGGTGCAGCCGCTCGTCAAGCAGCTGCAGGCCAAGCACAAGAACGACCCGCAGGCCCAGAACGCGGCGATGATGGCGCTCTACAAGGAGCACAAGGTCAACCCGCTGGCCGGCTGCGTTCCGATGCTCGTCCAGTTCCCGATCCTCATCGGGCTGTACTGGGCCATCCAGGGCCAGATCACGCAGCCGCACAGCGTGTTCGCGCAGGAGCACTGGCTGTGGATCGGGTCGGGGCTTTCCTCGGCGTTCCCGCACGTCTTCGCGCAGAGCCTTGCGGTCCCGGACATCTTCCTGCTCGTGCTCTACGTGATCTCGATGTACTTCACGGTGCGCTACGGCAGCCCGCCGTCGACCGACCCGCAGCAGGCGCAGACGCAGAAGATCATGGCGTTCGTGTCGCCCGCGATGATCGCGTACTTCGGCTTCCAGTACAAGTGGGCGTCCGCGCTCTACATCTATTGGCTGGCCACCAACATCTTCACCGTCGCGCAGCAGTTCTGGATGTTCAGGCGTTACGGCCTCATCGGGCCGAAGGCCGCCGCCACGCGCGCCGCGACCGCGGCCCTCCTCGCCGCGAATGCGGCCGCGGAGCCGCCGGCCGAGTCGAACCGGGCCAAGCAGCGCAGCCTCAAGAACGGCAACGTGACGCCTTCGGCGAACGGAAAATCCAACGGCGGTCCGAAAAAGCGCGCTCGCCGATAAAACGCACGGTTTGAGATAGGACGGATGGAAGAGTTCGAAGGCGGCCGCCGACGCGGCCACGGTCAGCGGCGCCGCGCGGGGCGCGCGCTCGACAAGCCGGTCCGGTCGGGACCGCCCGGCGGCAGCGGCGGCGGTGACCGCCGTCCCCCGCCGCGGCGTTCGGGTCCGCCGCGCGACCGCACGCCGATGGCGGACGTCGCGCCGTCGCCCGAGCCCGAAGCGGCCAAACCGGCGCGCGCGCTGCTCGAGGAGATCCTCGCGAAGATGGGGCTCGACGACGTCGAGATCGTCTACATCGCGCGCAGCGAGGGCGAGTACTTCGAAGTGCGCGGACCGCGGCTCGCATCGCTGATCGGGCGCGAAGGCAAGACGCTCGAAGCGCTCAACCTCATCTACAACAACATCATCAACGCCGGCGTGCGCAACAACCGCCGGTACTACACGATCGATGCCGAAGGCTATCGCGCGCGGCGCGCCGATCAGCTCAAGACGCTCGCGCTGTCGACGCTCGAGCGCGTCGTGCGCGAGAACAAGCCGATCAAGCTGGAACCGATGCTGCCGTCGGAGCGCAAGATCGTCCACCTCGCGCTGGCGGACTCGCCGTTCGTGCGCACGGAATCGGAAGGGGTCGAACCGGAACGGCGGCTCGTGGTCTTCCCCAAGGCCGAGTGAGCTCCGACCGGGGGCCCTGTAAGGTGAAAAGGCGCTGCGCCTTGCCGCTCCGTGCACCCCATACGCAAAGCGCATGGGTCCCCCGAACGCGATAACCGACACGATCGCGGCGATCGCGACGCCGCCCGGCAAGGGCGCGATCGCGATCGTTCGCTGCAGCGGCCCGGACGCGCGCGCGATCGCGGCGCGCGTGTTCCGCAGCCGTGATGCGCTGCGCGACCGCGTCGCGACGTACGGCGAGATCGTCGATGCCGGCGGCGGACTGATCGACCGCGGCCTCGCGCTCGCGATGACGGCGCCGCGCACCGTCACCGGCGAGGACGTCGTGGAGCTGCACGTGCACGGCAGCCCCGTGATCGCGCGCGAGACGCTGCGCGCGCTGCTGCACGCGGGCGCGCGCAGCGCCGGTCCCGGCGAGTTCACGCGGCGGGCATTCCTCAACGGCAAGCTGGATCTCAGCGCCGCGGAAGCGGTCGCGGACGTGATCGACGCTCAGTCGCGCGCCGCCGCGCGCGCCGCGCAGGCGAATTTGGCCGGCGGTTTGCGCGCAGCGGTCGATGATGCGCGTGCGGCGCTGTCCGCAATTCTCGAAGAGCTGTCCGGCGCGATCGACTATCCGGACGAAGTGCCGGAGCCCGCGCGGGAACGCGTGCGCGACATCGTCGATCGCGTCGACGCCGCGCTCGACGCGCTCGTGCGCGACTGGGAGCGCGGGCGGCTGGTGCGCGAGGGCGTGTCGCTCGCGATCGTCGGGCCGCCGAACGCCGGCAAGTCGTCGCTGCTCAATGCGCTGCTCGGCGAAGAGCGCGCGATCGTCTCGGAGATCGCGGGAACGACGCGCGACGTGATCGAGGAGACGTTCACCGTGGACGGTGTGCCGGTGCGCGTGCTCGACACGGCGGGATTGCGCGCGAGCGACGACGCGATCGAGCGGATCGGCATCGACCGCGCGCGCCGCGCGCTCGCGGGCGCCGCGCTCGCGCTGGTCGTCATCGACGGCTCGCGTCCAATCGACGCGGACGCGCGCGCCGTCCTCGCGCAGACGCGCGACCGCGACCGCGTCGTGCTGTTCAACAAAAGCGATCTCGGCACGGTGGGCTACCACGCGCGTGACGACGCGGAACGGGATGCGCTCTCTGCTTCGGTGTACACCGAAGAAAAAGAAACGGTGGACGCGGTGCGGCGCGCGATCGCACGCGCGGGTTGGCACGGCGAGATGGTCGACCTCGCGCGGCCGCACCTCGCATCGGCACGGCAAGCGGACGCGGTGGCGCGCGCGATGGACGCGCTCGCGCACGCGCGCGCAACGCTCGGCGCATCGGAGCCGGTCGATCTGATCGCGCCGGAGCTGCTCGCGGCGGTCGCCGCGCTCGGCGAGATCACGGGCGCGGCGGCGACCGAAGCGGTGCTCGACGGCGTCTTCGCGCGCTTCTGCATCGGCAAATGAGCCGTGCAATGCGGTCTGCATTCCCGGCACGGTCGGCGGAGCGTCTCAGGACCGGATGCGCGAGCAATCCGCGGAGCGCGCGGTGCGACGTGGAACGCTAACCTGACGACATGGAACCGATCGACGATCTGCGATGGGAGACGGTGCGGGGTCGCGAGCGCGACGACGGCTTCGTGTTCGCCGTGCGCACAACCAGCATCTATTGCCGCCCCGGCTGCCCGTCGCGCACGCCCGCGCGGCGCAACGTGTTCGCGTTCGGTGACGCGGCGTCCGCGGAGCGCGCGGGATTTCGCGCCTGCAAGCGCTGCGCGCCGGACGACGTCACGGCTGACGCCGACCGCGTGCGGCTGATCCGGCGCGCGTGCGCGCTGCTCGACGCCGACGACGCGCGCTCGCTCGACGACGTCGCGCGCGAGATCGGATTGAGCCGGTTCCATTTTCAGCGCACGTTCCGCCGCATCGCCGGCGTGACGCCGGGCGAGTACGCGCGAGCGCGCCGTGCTGAACGCTTTCGCACGCGGCTCGCGTCCGGCGCGAGCGTGACCGCCGCGATTCAGGACGCGGGCTACGGATCGTCGAGCCGGCCGTACGCGAGCGAAGCGCTCGGAATGACGCCGACGCGTTATCGTGCGGGCGGCCGCGGCGAGCAGCTGACCTACGCGATCGCGAGCT
>JAXDMB010000423.1:0-6215 GCA_034666325.1 Vulcanimicrobiota bacterium | reverse complement strand
GCGACGACGTCGGCGCGCTGCTGCTTCAAGCGCGCGGCGACACGTTCACCGCGGGCAATGACCTGCGCGACTTTCTCGACCAGCCGCCGCATGGCGAAGACGCGCCGGTGTTCCGCTTCCTCACCGGCATCGCGACGACGGACGTCCCGCTGATCGCGGCAGTGCGCGGCGCGGCCGTGGGCATCGGCACGACGATGCTGCTCCATTGCGATCTCGTCTACGCGTCGCCCACCGCGAAGTTCAAGGTGCCGTTCGTCGATCTCGGCCTCGTCCCGGAAGCGGCGAGCAGCGTGCTGCTACCGCGCCGCATCGGCCGCGCGCGCGCCGGCGCCGCTCTCTTTCTCGGCGAGCCCATCTCCGCGAACGACGCCTACGCCGCCGGCATCGTGACGAAGATCGTCCCGGACGACGCGCTGGACGCGGAAGCGGAAGCGGCGGCGCGCGCGATCTCCGCGAAACCGCGCCAAGCGGTGCGCGAAACGAAACGGCTCCTTACGCACGACCGCGACACGATCGTCGCGGCGATCATGCGTGAAGGCACCGCGTTCCGCGAACGGCTCCGATCCGACGAAGCGCGCGCCGCGATGTCGGCGTTCTTCCAGCGAGGCGCGCGCGCGTGAGTCTCGCAGGCAAGACCATCTTCATCACGGGCGCGAGCCGCGGCATCGGGCTCGCGATCGGGCTTCGCGCCGCGCGTGACGGCGCGCACGTGGTCGTCGTCGCGAAGACTGTCGAACCGCATCCGAAGCTGCCGGGGACGATCTACACCGCCGCAGCCGAGATCGAAGCCGCGGGAGGCAAGGCGCTCCCGGTGCAGTGCGACGTGCGCGATGAAGCGCAGATCGCGCAGGCGGTCGCCGCCGCGGTAGAGCGCTTCGGCGGGATCGACATCGTCGTGAACAACGCGAGCGCGATCCGTCTCGGCGGCACGGCGCAGGTGGACGCGAAAGCCTTCGACCTGATGACGTCGATCGGCCCGCGCGCCACCTATCTCGTCACGCGCGCCGCGCTGCCGCACTTGGAGAAGGCGACGAACCCGCACATTCTCACGCTGTCACCGCCGATCGCGCTGCACTCGAGATGGGTCGGCTCGTCGCCCGCGTACACGTTCAAGAAGTACGGCATGACGCTGCTGACGCTCGGCTTCGCGGCGGAGCTCCGCGAGCGCGGCATCGCCGCGAACGGTCTCTGGCCGAAGACGACGATTGCGACCGCGGCCGTGCGGAACCTGCTGGGCGGCGACGCCATGATCAAGGCATCGCGCACGCCCGACATCGTCGCGGACGCGGCATATTTCATCCTCGACGGCGACGCGCGCACGACCACGGGCAACACGTTCATCGACGAGGACGTCTTGCGCGCGCACGGCATCACCGACTTTTCCGGCTACGCGGTCGCGCCAGGCACCCCGCTCGCGCCCGATATCTTCCTGGACTAGACGTGCGCGTCGAGCCACGTGAGGACGTCGCGCACGACCTCGTCGCGGTTCGTCTCGTTGAGCATCTCGTGGCGGCCGCCGGGGTAGAACGTCACCGTCACGTCCGATAGCCCGAGCGCGCGGTAGCGGTTCGCAAGCTCCTTCACGGCCGCGGTGTTCCGGCCGACCGGATCGAGCTCCCCGGAGAACAGCAGCACCGGCAGCTCGCGCGGAACCGCGCGCTCGTTGCGGGGCTTCCACGTCTCGGCGTACCCGCGCAGCATGTCGAGCAGCAGACCGTTCGAGGACGTGAAGCGATCTCGTCAGCGCAACGCGACGGTTTGCACGCCGCCGCTCGCTTCACACGAACCCGCGCACCGGCGATGCGTCGGCGCGCTGCAGCCAGTTGCGCTCCGAATAACGGGCGCGGCCGTCCACGACGTGCAGCGTGTACGCGTGCCGTGATGCCGCCGAACGGTTCGGCGCGCTGTAGTGCGGCAGCAGGCCGTGCAGCACGAGGAGCGTTCCCGCTTCGACCTCGACCGGCTCCGCCGACGCCTCGGACGGCCACGGCGTCGCATCGACCCGCTCCAGCGTGCTGACTCCGGCATCGACGACGAACCGCTCGCGCAGCGGGGTGCGGTGGCCACCGCGCTGCACCCACAAGCAGCCGTTCCCGCGATCCGCGCGCTCGAGCGCGAACCAGAGCGTCGTCACGGTCACGGGCTCGGTGTCGAAGTACGTCGCGTCCTGGTGCCAGCGCACTTCGCCGCCGATTCGCGGCTGCTTGAAGATGTACATCGACTGGTACACGCGCGGCTCCGCGATCCCGAGCTCGCGCACCAAATCGTGCAGCCGCGGATCGCGCGAGAACCGCTCGAACACCGGGTCGAGATCGTGCATCGCGTGGCCGATCTTGTTGATCGACAACTCTTTGGGCTGGCGCAGCGCACCGGAGGCGTCGAACGCCTCTTCCTCGAAGAAGCAACGAACCGTATCGCCGGAGGTCAGGAAGTACGCGTCCGACTTGGTCTTCGCTTCATCGCGCGTCGTGAAGACGCCGCTCGATTCGGAGGGGTCGAACGCGTCCACGAGCGCCGCCGCGCGCTCGCGCAGCGCCGCGATCTCGCCGGCGCTCTTGAAGTTGGGGATCACGGCGAAACCGTCGCGCGCGAACCGCTCGTTCACGAAACGAGATCTGCCGGCGACACCGGTACGCTGGCGCGCGCGATGCCGTTGCGCCCGCGCTTCCGGCGCGGCGTCAGCACGACGCGCACGTGCGAACCGCCGTCCGCGCGCTTCGTGACGTTGAAGTCTTCCGACAGCGACCACACAAGGAAGAGCCCGCGCCCGCGCTCGCTCAGCAGATCGGTCGGCAGGCGCGGGATCACGACGAACCCCGGCCCGCGGTCGAGGAAGTGCAGAATCGCGGTCGCGCCGCCGCTCCAGTCGAGGACCACGTCCACCCGCCCGGGCGCGTAGCGCACCGCGTTGCTCAGCAGCTCGCCGAAGATCAGCTCGGCGGTGAATACGTCGTCGAACATGCCCGCCTCGCTCAGGACGGCCGCGAACACGTTGCGCGCGCGCTGTGCCGTTATGGAGTCGCCCGTGTCGAACGTCCAGCGCCGGAAGTGCTCGCCGTCCACCTCGTCGCTCACCGCATCGAGCCGCATCACGAGGATCGCGACGTCGTCGTGCGCACCTTCGCGCAGCACGTCGTCGTGCAGCGCACGCGCAAGATCCGCGCGGCCGGTGACGCGCGGGTCGGCGAGCGCTGCGCGCACGCGCCGTTCTCCCTCGATCACGTCCTGAGTGGATTCGGTCAGCCCGTCCGTATAGAACAAGAGCGTCGCACCGTCGGGAATCTCCACGGTGCGGCAGTCGGCGTCGTCGCGCGAGCGGAGGCCCAGCGGAAGGCCGTTCGACGGAAGGTCCGTCACGGTTCCGTCGGCGCGGCGCATGAGCGGCGGCGGATGACCGGCCGAGCAATACGCCAGCGTACGAACGATCGGGTCGTACACGGCGACGATCGCCGTTACGAGCCGGTCGGGATGCTCCGTCTTGAGCGTGCGGTCCGCGGCGTCGATCATCGTCGCCGGATCCGCGTACACTTGCGCGACGCCGCGGATCACTTCGCGCATCGCCGCCATGATGACCGCCGCCTGCAGCCCACTGCCCGCGACGTCGCCGATGGTGATGAGCACGCGCCCGTCCGACAGGCGCAGCGCATCGTACCAATCGCCGCCGACCTGCGCTTCGCTGCGCCCCGGAACGTAGACCCCTTCGAACGCGATCCCCGGGAGATCGGGCAGCTCTTGCGGCAGCAGCGCGCGCTGCAGCGTCGAGGCGACGTGGTGCGCGCGCTCGTACGCGGCGAGCACTTCTTCTTTCTGATGGAGCGTCTCTTGGATCCGCCGCGTCATCTCGTGATAGACGCTGTCGAGGTCCGCGATCTCGTCGCCGCCGCCGATCATCGCCGTCGGCTCGTCGCGCCCCAGCTTGCGCGCGTTCTCCGCCAGCCGCAGCAGCCGGCGCGCGATGCGCAAACCGAACTGCCCGGTGACGAACACCGTCAACACGATGCCGGCGATCGAGCACCCGAGCAGCACGGCGCCGAGTGTCTGGAATTCGCCGTGCAGCGCGGCGTAGCGGTCGAGCGTGAGCTGCCGCTCGTTCTGATCGAAGTCCTCGCGCGCGTTCTGCCACTGATAGTTGAGCGCGCGCACGCGCGGCGTAACGACGCGCGCCTGCGCCTGCGCTTTCTTCCCCGCGTTCCATGACGTGAGATAGGCGGCAAGCTCGTCCATGAGCGTGCTGGTAAGGGCGGCGTAGCGCGCCGCGCGGGCCTGCTGGCGGGGCTCATCGCGCACGAGGCGCTGCAGTTCTTGGCTATGCCGCGGAATGTCGCGTTGCGCCGTTCGATACGGCCCCAGAACGCCGTCTTGCGGATGCGGCTGCCGGGTGTACTCGAGCAGGCTTCGGTTCGCGGCGAGAAACGACTTCTGGATCGCGTCCGCTTCGTTGAGCGCGTTCGTCGACCGCTGCGACAGAGTCGCCGTCTGCTCCGTGCGCGTCTGGAGCACGCTCGCGATGACACACAAGAGAAGCAAGAACGTGAGGGGGACGACGCTGAGGAGGACGGCTTGCGTGCGAATCCTCAGCGCGAATCGTCGAGCGACCTCCCGAGCCCCCGCCATTACCTTCTTCTTTCGGCAAAACGCGCAAATTCACCGTCCCGGGCCGGGATCAGCGCCCGGCGACGCCTGCCGCCCGGGACACCACTCGCCCGCGGTGCCGTGGGCTGGACGTTGGAGCTTACCGTCCCTTGACGACGGCGCGGGTTCGAATCCGGCCGTCTGGCCCGTATGGGCGCCCGAAGCGATTCTTCATCGTCTGGTCATCACGTCGTCACGTCATCACCAGCTTCGTGCGCGGATAGAGGACTAGGCCCCGGCGGGGAGGATACTCCGCTATGCGCTTAGCTCGATTTTTCGCAGCGGTGCTCGTAGCGCTGCTTCTGGGCGGCCAGCCCGCTCACGCTCAGTCCGACCGTGATGCCACGCGCGAGAAACTTCGTCAAGTCCTGGATATCGCCGGGGTCCGTTCGGACGTGAGCGTCGCCTTCCGGCAGAGCACGAAAAACCCGTACAACTTCGTCGGGTCGATGACGACCGGCCTTCGCAACGCCGAGTCGCTGGAGATCGTCGTCAGCGTCACGAAGAGCGACACCATCGGTTTCCGCATCTACCCGCACTACAACGGCGGGTACATCAACCTCGGCAAAGCGCGCGACAACAACGGGCTGATGCGCCGGCTGCTGTATTTGAGCGACCAGAATTTCTTGTTCTGGGGCGCAGACGACACGGCGGACGTGTTCTGCGGCTATACGGTCACGCTGGAGTCGGGCTTTCCGCAAGACGCGATGATCATCGTGCTGCGGAGCATCCGCAACACCGACAAATACGTCGGCGAGATGCGGCCGTTCATCGACGGCACGACGGCGACCTGAACGCGGACTAAAGCGGTCTCGCCGCCGCCTCGGGGGCGAGGCGATCGATCGCGCGGTGGAACGCGAGCGCGACGACGACGAACGCCGCCGTGACGAGCGCGACCAGCCCCGCGTTCAGCTCGAACTGCTCGGCCGCACCCGCGCCCGTGCCGGCGAACGCGAACCGCGCGGCGAGCCGCAGCGCGATCGCGACGACCCACACGATCACCGTGACGATGCTGCCGCTGGCGAGAACGGTGCCGCGTTCACCGGCCGGCGCGAACGTCGTCGACCGCACGACGAGCGTGCCGGTCACGATCCCGAGCGCGATGCCGATCACGACCGCGACGGCGAGCGCGGCGAGGTTCACGCCCGGTATCGTGAACGCGAGGCCGATCAGCAGCAGCGTGACCGCGCCCAGGATGCCGGGGCGGATCCACAGCGTGCGCACGCGGATCTTGCGTTGGCGCAGTTCGCGAAACAAGAAGCGCACCACCACGAGCAGCACGATCGCAAGCGTGATCCACGTGGTGTTCGGAGCGCCGCCGCCGCCGGAATTCATGCCGCACCTCCCAAGTACGCCGCGCGCACCGCTTCGCTCGCCATCAGCTCCGCCGCGGGGCCGGAGTGCGCGATGCGCCCTACTTCGAGCACGTAACCGCGCGACGCGACCGCCAGCGCCTGGCGCGCGTTCTGCTCGATCAGCAGAATCGTCGTGCCGCGCGCGCTGATGTCGCGGATCACCTCGAAGATGGTCTGCACGAGCTTCGGTGACAAGCCCAGCGACGGCTCGTCGAGCAGCAGCAGCTT
>JAXDMB010000422.1:0-4142 GCA_034666325.1 Vulcanimicrobiota bacterium | reverse complement strand
CGCTCTCGAAGACGCCGTCGACGGCGAACGCCGGGCCGACGAGGATCGCGTACTGTGCATGGTACGCTTCCCGGAAACGCGCGGGCTCCTCCAGTCGAGGCGCGTTCACCGTCGTGTCCGCGTGCGCGGTTTTGCACTCGACGACCGTGCGATAGGCTAGCGGGCCGAGCGGTGCGTCCAGGAGGCCGTCGGGCGCGCCAATGCCCCCGACGTGCGTCGCCACGAAGCCGAGTGCTGCGAACGCGTCGCAGACGGCTTCTTCGAATGCTGCAGGCGCGGCCGCGGTTGATGTCGCGTGCAAGCGGGTTGCGATTGCGTCGAGCTGTTCGGGTGCGAGCGGTGGGTGGCGTGGCGGAGGCGGGAGGTTCGGCCAGTCATCGACCGGGTGGTTGATGCGGAAGGCGTGCGTGACGTCGTTCTGCACGATCAGCGGGCGGCGCTTGTGCGAGATACTGCGCTGCACGTACTGGTAGAGCGAGGTGTAGAGCGTAATCTTGTGCGTGGTCGCGGGAAGCCAGCCGGCTTTTACGGCGTCGGCGAGGATCTGGCCGGCGTCGCGTTCGTGGCCGTCGGCGAGGACGCGCAGCGCGGCGTTGATCAGCGACGTGCCGGCGGTCGGGATGACGCGCTGCGCGGCCTCGCCGTGTCGTGGGTGACGTCCGTCCTTGGGTGTCATGGCGGCGGGATTCGGCGCGTGGTGCGGGGCTTCCGTCGCGTTGGGGCCGCGCGCCCCCGGCTGCTCGGCGCCCGGACGATCCGTGGGTCCGTTCCGGCCCGATTGGGCGAAGGCGGCGCCAATGTGCATCGGCGTCGCTTCGCTCGGTGCGGCGGTGGCGGCTCTACTCTCTTACGGCGGCAAACCCGGTCATGAACGCGCTTCCACCAACCGTCATTCGGAAGCAGCATCCGTCAGATTTAGCGCCGCCGTCGCGTCCTTTGCCTCCTCAGCCGCAATCAGAGAAGCGTGAAGCTCGCCGTATTCCAGGGCCTCATATACCGCTTCAATGGGGAGTTCAAAATCATCGGCTGCTTCTTCCGCCGTCCAGCGCTCGATGCGCATACGACCGAGAAATTGGCCAACGGTAAGGCGCCGGCCCTTGAATACAAGCTGCTTACGCCACGAATGCAGGTGTGCAACGAGATATTCATATCGTCTTTCTGACTGCATGCGCTGGCCTGATTCGAGACCGTGTTCACTTCACATGCTTAAACGTCTCCAGGGCTGGCGCGCGCGGAGCGCGTCCATTCACCCTTTCTCTGAGCTGGGCCGCGACGTGGGAGTCGTCGGACGCTGATCAGTGTGCGCGATGTTCGCCGGATGCGCGCTCGAGACGACGCAGAGGATGAGAGGAATGAGGAGAGGCGCCGACGCTCGACGCCTCTCAGTCCGTAGCTCCGTTGAGGAGTACGCCCTCATCGCAGGGGGTGGCGCGATTATATAGGACGCTCGCAGTTTCGTCTAGGGGCGCTCCATGCGGCTCGGGTTGCGCCTGCTGGGACACGAACCCAGAGATCGCACCCCTGCGATAGGGGCGCTCCTTCCAGTTGAGCTGCAGGCGCATAGATTGTTCGCGCGGTATAAGTGCACGTACACAGCATCTCTTCTGCTGCACACCGCTACTTCACCGGCCACAAGCGCACTCGATTTTCTGCTTTACAGAGAGAACGGTCCGGCACGCTTGAGATGCAGGAGAGTACTTTGGAGCGAGGACGCAGTTGCATTTCGGCGATGGATCGCCGTTGCGAAATCGTCGGCGATGATCCGAAGGCTCTTCGAGAGCCCGTAAGTGGAATGGCCGAGCTGCCGACCAATTTCCGTCGCCGATCCATCGGACGCCATCGCCGCGTACGGATTGGCGCGAAAGTCGTCGAATACCGCCGTGATCGCCGTCACGAGTTCCGAAACACGTACCCTACGATTCAGCGCAACGGACGTGTCGCGCCGTATATGAACGCTATCATTTCTATCGGCTAGGCTGCGGGCCTTCAAGACGACGGCGTCGATGTCGTGCACATGTTTACCAAGCCGTTCGAGCCGATTGGACATCAACGAGGCGGCAGCAGACGCGTTGTTGACGTGCAAATCAGTCATGTCGAGCGCAGAAAAGAGTTGCGCTTTGAGATCGGCGCGTGTGGCCTGTAGACGTACTGCGATCGCTCGATCGCGTCCGTTCAAGCGTCGGGTCTCGGCGAGCTGTTTATTCAGCGTGGCGACCGTCTGTTGGTGAACGACGGCGCGGTAGCCCAAAAAGCAAACACACACGATAACGATGACCGAAAGGCCGACGGCCGCTGCTCGGCCGCTTCGGATGGTGAGCGCCATGCGCGAGACTTTGATTTGCGGCGCGGTGCGACCTTGAACGACGCAGGCTTGTGCTTATACCCGCCTTCGCCGACCGCTGATGGCTATGCGTCGCCTCGTATTCAACTCTGTCAGAATCCGCGATCGATATCAACACGCGCTTCCATCCGGCGGAAACTCGAAACCGCGTGACCCGAAGAATGATATGCGTGCCATCCGCAGCGAGGTGGCCGTCGTCGCTCGCGACGTTAAAGCGAGAAGGGCGCCCCCGTAGGGCCGCCCTTCTTCGTCATTTTCCGCCATCGTCGCGGCCGTTCTCTTTGAGCGGGTTCCGCGGAACGCTGCTTTGCGCAATACTGGTCATTGGAATCGGCGGCGCCGGTGATGCTGGCGCAGGGTACCCGCCTTGCTCCTGGTCATCGCGTAGAGGCGGCGGCTGCTGACCCGCTTCCTCGCTCACGGCTTCTGCGCGGCTGGAGGTGGGACGGCGGATTGCGGGCCGCTCGTCATTCGGACGTTCGCGGAAGCGGCAGCGCTACGCCCCTTGTGCCCTTCTCCACCCAACCGCGAACTGGAGCAACCGGCTTGGGCGAATCTTTCACTTCGTGTCGCTCGCCGTGCTGCTGCCATTTTTCGCCGCCGGGACCGCCGAAACGGCCTTAGCCGTCGTCGCGATCGCCGGAGCAGGCGCGCTCGTGCCTTTGTGTCCCTCTTGAAGATGGGATATGCGGGTTCTCTGCTCGTCAGCCATCGGTTTTCCGTTCCTCGATTTGAGCGGGATTGCCCTGTGCGGCAGGGGCCGGCCGTTGTGGCTCGGTCGCGATTGCGGCCTGGGCGTCGAACGCCTCGATCGTCACGATGTCAGCCCGTTTCACTAAAAGACCCTTGGCGCCGGCGATCCGTTTCAGGATCTCGCCGGTGCTCTGGTCGATTTCGCAAGGAACGGTGATGAGTAGATCTTCGTCCGCCGGGAACGACGACGCGAACGGAGTCTCGGCCCAAAAGCCGCCGATTCGGCGCCCGTCCGAGAGCATCAGCACGATGGCGACGGGTTCTCCCTTCTTCGAGAGCTCGGTGAAGAAGTAGTCCCACGCCTTGGGCATGGTCGACAGCACGAGCCCCTTCTTCGCGAGAAACTCGCGCAGCTCGACGATATACCATCCGAATGCGCACGGAACTATAAGTCCGGCAATGATGGCGAAAGTGACGACCGACCAAGTGTTATCCGTGGCAATCGGATGTAGCCGCAGAAATGCGAACGCCAAGACGTCGATGAGCACGCTATATCCGACGAGCGCGATGCCAAGGTCGCCGTACTTGCGCCGCTCCCCTGGCACTCGTAAATCGTAGACCGCAACAGCGAGAAAGCCTGGGAAGAGCAGCGTGAAGAAGCGCGCGATGCCATCCTGCGTCGTGAAAAATGCGAGCAGGTCAGTCGCTTCCTTCACGACTGCACCATGGTCGTATGCCGCGATGCCGTCGTTCGCACGATCGGTACAGCCGGAATCCAGAGCGAAGTCTCTGGGGAAACCCCTGAGGGCGGAGCAGTAGCTGACATGATCGCGCGCATTGTTCGCCTATTAAGCCGTCGCGGCGTGACAGCTGTGTGGCACTCCGGCGCAACCCAGTTCTGTTATCCGTCTTGGCGGACGATTCTCATGCCTCTGGCGCTTGGCCCGCTCACCTGCCAAAAACCAGCGTGGAGAAACATGCGTCGTCCCGCAAACCACGCAGAGCCCCCTGCGCCGCGAGCGTTGCGGTCGGAGCGGGCGGCGGGCTGAGTTTGAACGCTCGCTCGACGGTTGGTGCGCAGCGGCGTCGACGAGCTTGCACGGCACCA
>JAXDMB010000421.1:0-2626 GCA_034666325.1 Vulcanimicrobiota bacterium | reverse complement strand
TCGGAAAGCGGATAGCGCGCGACCGGTGCGCCGGGCGCGCGGCGCGCGACCAGCAAGCCGTCGAGCTTCGCGGTCGTGCGAGCGTCGGATTTCACCGACGCGTCGATCGACACGTTCTCGATCGACTGGTTCGCGAGATCGCGCTGCAGCGGCGCGGCGTCGATCAGACGGATCACGCCGTCGCGGACGCGCAGGGTGAAGTAGTACGGCGCCGCGGCCTTGCGCGTCGGCGCGGGCGCCGCGCCCGACGTTCCGCCCGTCCGGTTGAACGTGAGCGTGCCGTCGGCATGGCGCGTGATCGTGAGGACCGGCTTCTGGATGGAGATCGCCGCGAAGCCGAAGCGGTGCTGTCCCCCTGGAAAGATGTCGCGCAAGGCGTAGTCGACGTCGACGCGCTGCGCGTCGAGCACCGGGTCGCCGTTCTTCACCACGTGGACGTCGAACAGCGCGCCGTGGTGCGTTCCCAGCCGCTGGTCGCCGATCGACACCTGGTAGCCCGTCGCCGAGGACAGCGCGCTCTGGAGCACGCCGCGGACGATGGCGTGGCGCGTCGCGACGAGCACGACAAGGAGCACCGCGACCGCCGCGGCGACGATGACCGCGCGACGCGACGCTCTCACGCCAAACATCGCTTCCTACGTCCCCGCTGCCATGGCAAACGTAACGCCGCGGCCGCGCCTTTCATCACAAGAGGCCCACGATCTCTTCGACCAGGCGCTACCGCTGGAAATTCCTATGAACAAAGTGAGCCGCAGGCGAACGGGGCTCGGCTCCGCCGAGCCTACAGATCGAGGTTGCGGACCGTTCGCGCGTACTCCTGAATGAAGAGCTTGCGCGGTTCGACCTTCTCGCCCATCAGCGTCGTGAACATGATCTCCGCCTCGCCTTGCTCGCCTTCGCCTTCGAGCGTGACCCGCTTCAAGCGGCGCGTGCCCGGGTCCATCGTGGTCTCCGCGAGCTGCTCCGCGTCCATCTCGCCCAGTCCCTTGAACTGCTGGATCGTGAACTCTTTGGGGTCGGCGCCGTCGAAGATCGCTTCGAGCTCGGCTTCGTTGAACGCCCACCACTGCTTTTTGCCCTTCTTCACCCCGTACAGGGGCGGCTGGGCGATGTAGACGTATCCGCGTTCCACCAGCGGCTTCATCTGCCGGAAGAAGAACGTGAGCAGCAGCGTGCGGATGTGCGACCCGTCGACGTCCGCGTCGGTCATGATGATGATCTTGTGGTAGCGCAGCTTCTCCGCGTTGAACTCTTCGCCGAAGCCCGTGCCGAACGCGGTGATCATCGTGCGGATCTCTTCGTTCGAGAGCATCTTGTCCAGACGCGCCTTCTCGACGTTGAGGATCTTGCCGCGCAGCGGGAGGATCGCTTGCGTGTTCGGATCGCGCCCGCCCTTCGCCGTGCCGCCGGCGGAGTCGCCTTCCACGAGGAACAGCTCGGACAGCGCCGGGTCCTGCGTCTTGCAGTCGACGAGCTTGCCCGGCAGACCGCTGCCCTCGAGCACGTTCTTGCGCCGGGTGAGATCGCGCGCTTTCTTCGCGGCCTCGCGCGCGCGCTGCGCCTGCATGCACTTCTCGACGATCGCGCGGCCGAACTTCGGGTTCTCCTCGAGGAAGAACTCGAGCCGTTCGGTGACCAGGCCGTTCACGATCGGGCGCATCTTCGCGTTGCCGAGCTTCGTCTTCGTCTGGCCTTCGAACTGCGGCTCTTGCAGCTTCACCGACACGATGGCGGTGAGGCCTTCCATGCAGTCGTCGGTCGACAGGTTGGGCTCGGACTCTTTGAGCATCCCGCGCTTGCGCGCGTACTCGTTCACCTTGCCGGACACCGCGGTGCGGAAGCCGGTGAGGTGCATGCCGCCTTCGATCGTGTTGATGTTGTTCGCGTACGAGTAGACGACTTCGTTGTAGCCGTCCTGCCACTGGAACGCGCACTCGACGACCACGTCGTCGCGCTCGCCGTTGGTCGAGATGACCGGCGTCAGGGATTCCTTGTTCTCGTTGAGCCACTCGACGAACGACACGATGCCGCCCTCGTACATGTACGAGCGCTCTTTGGGTCCGTCCTCAGGCCGCTCGTCGCGCATCGTGATCGACAGCCCGCGGTTGAGGAACGCGAGCTCGCGCAACCGGTTCTCGAGGATCTTCCACGAGTACTCGAGCGTCTCGAACACCTCGGGATCGGGCTTCCACCGCTGGATCGTGCCGGTGCCCTCGGCCCGCCGCACCTTCTTGAGTTTCTGCGTGGTGATGCCGCGCTCGAAGCGAATTTCCCATTCCCAGCCGTCGCGCCGCACGCGCGTGATCATCCACTCCGACAGCGCGTTGACGACCGAGATGCCCACGCCGTGCAGGCCGCCGGACACTTTGTAGCCGCCTTTGCCGAACTTGCCGCCCGCATGCAGGATCGTCATCGCGACCTCGACCGCCGGCAGCTTCTCCTCGGCGTGCATGTCGATCGGAATGCCGCGCCCGTCGTCCTCGAACGACACCGAGCCGTCCTTGTACAGGACGAGACGAAGGTTGTGGGCGAAGCCGCCCAGCGCTTCGTCGACGCCGTTGTCGACCGCTTCGTACACGAGCTGGTGGAGCCCCCGCTCGGCGGTGTTGCCGATGTACATGCCGGG
>JAXDMB010000420.1:0-6852 GCA_034666325.1 Vulcanimicrobiota bacterium | reverse complement strand
GCTCGGCAGCGGCTTTCGCGTCAAGCGCGAGCGCGACCGGCTGCTGCGCGACGCGGACGCGGTCGCCGAAGCGGGCGCGTTCGCCGTCGTGCTGGAGATGGTGGAGGACGCGCTCGCGGGCGAGATCACCGAGCGCAGCCCGATCCCGACGATCGGCATCGGAAGCGGCCCGCGCTGCGACGGCCAGGTGCTCGTGCTGCACGACGTTCTCGGGCTCTATCCCGATGCGCCGCCCTTTGCCAAGCGATATGCCTCCCTGGCCGACACCGCGACGACGGCGCTGCGCGCGTTCGCCGAAGACGTCCGGGCGCAGCGGTTCCCGCTGGCCCGCGGCGCCCGCGGCGCCCGCGAGGGCACGAACTACCGCGCCTGACCGTCGTATCGCCGGAAAGGGGTTCCGGCGAGCATAAAAAAATCAGCCGACCATGCGTACGCTCTTCGCACTCATTTCGTGCGCGCTGCTGCTGGCGCCGAGCGTCGCGAGCGCCGAGTTCGACAACACGGTCCCGTGGCGGAACCTCAGCGGCGGCAGCCCGATCCTCCTCACGCGCTCGTCGGTGTTCTTCAACCCCGACGGCTCCGTGCGGCTGTGCGTCAACTTCCGCAACGTCTCGAACAAGGCCGCGTCGCGGGTGCGGGTGAGCTTCGAGTTCGACGACTCCTTCGACCGCCCGATGCGCGACGCGGTCCTCGAACGGTCCGGCTCGTTCGGCCCCGGCATCCTGATCGAAGGCAAGATGGACGTGCTCGGGGGGAACAGCGACTCGTTCAACAACTGCGTCGACCGGGTCGCCGGCACCACCACCAAGCCGACGATCGAGAAGATCGACGTCACCGACGTGATCTTCGAGGACGGCACGCGCTGGAAGAAAGGCGAGCCGTTCGTGCGCGCGTTCGACAACGGCGGAAACCGCATCGCGCCGACGCCGGTCGGGGCGGCGACGCCCGCGGGCACGGCTCCCGCGGTGAACATCGGCGGCGCGACCGCGGTCGGCGGCAGCGTCGGCGCCACCGGCGCGGCGTTCGGAGCGATCGCCTGGATCCCGGGTTCGCGCACGGCGTACGGCGTCAGCACGGACGCCTCGTCGCAGTCCGATGCCGACTTCGCGGCGATGACGCTCTGCACGCAGTTCGCGAAAGGCGCGCCCGGATGCAAGCCCGTGGTGCGGCTGTTCGGCGCGGAGAACAAGTGCGGCGCGATCGCGACCGACGAAGCGAAGTTCAGCACCGGCCGCGGCCCCAACATGAGCGCGACGATTCAGTCGGTTTTACAGGCCCTCGCCGCCGCGGGCGGCACGATCGCCGGCAACAGCGTGATCGCGAGCGCGTGCAACACGCGCACGTGATCTAGACGCGCTCGAAGATCGTCGCTATTCCCTGGCCCATGCCGATGCACATCGTCGCGAGGCCGTAACGGCCGCCGCGGCGTTTGAGCTCGTGCAGCAAGGTCGTCGCGATGCGCGCTCCGCTGCAGCCCAGCGGGTGGCCCAGCGCGATCGCGCCGCCGTTCACGTTCACGACCGCCGGATCGATGCCGAGCTCGTTCACGCAGGCGACGCTCTGTGCGGCGAACGCCTCGTTCAGCTCCACCAGATCGAGATCCGAGACGGCGAGCTTCGCGCGCTCCAGCGCCTTGCGCGTCGCGCCGATCGGGCCGATGCCCATCACGCTCGGATCGACGCCGAACGTCGCGGACGTCACGACGCGCGCGAGCGGCTGCCAACCGTGCTTCTCGGCGGCTTCCGCACTGCAGATGAGCAGCGCAGCCGCGCCGTCGTTGAGCGGTGACGCGTTGCCGGCGGTCACCGTTCCGTTCGCTTTGAACGCGGGCTTGAGCTTCGCGAGCGACTCCGGCGTCGTGTCGGGGCGCGGCGGCTCGTCCTGCGTCACGTCGTAGCTCTTCTTCCCCTGCTCCACGTGCACGGGAACGAGCTCGGCGTCGAACTTCCCCGCTGCGACCGCGGCTTTGCACTTCGTCTGGCTGTCGTACGCGAAACGGTCCTGGTCGTCGCGCGTCACGTTGAACTGTTCGGCGACCTTCTCCGCGGTCTCGCCGAGCGAGATCGGCGGGTACATCGCGGCGAGCCGCGCGTTGACCATGCGGTTGCCGAGCGTGGTGTCGTGAATGTCCGGCGCGCGGTCGTACGCCTTCTCCGACTTGAGGATGACGAACGGCGCACGCGTCATCGACTCGGCGCCGCCGGCGATCGCGACGTCGATCACGTCCGCTTTGATCGCGTGAAACGCGGAGTTGAGCGCCTGCAAACCGCTGCCGCAGAGCCGGTTGAGCGTCGTGCCGGGCACGCTGGCGGGAAGGCCCGCAAGCAGCGTCGCCATCCGCCCGACGTTGCGGCAGTCCTCACCGGCTTGATTGGCGGCGCCCCAAAAGACGTCGTCGAGCAGCTCGGGATCGATCCCGGTTCGCTCGACGAGCGCACGAATCGCATACGACCCGAGATCGTCGGGCCGAATAGGAGCAAGGGCACCGCCGTACCGCCCCATGGGCGTGCGCAGCGCATCGACGATCACGGCTTCGGACATATCAACGGCAACCCGTTCGCGCGCCGAAACGCGGCGCCTGGCATTCGATCAACGCGGAAGCAACCGGGCAGCGGCCCGGCGAAGGGCGGCGTTGTGGAGATGATACGCGCGCGCTGCTGCGTTGCCGGCGGGGGGCCCGCCGGGATGATGCTCGGGTATCTGCTCGCGCGCGCCGGCGTCGATGTCGTCGTCCTCGAGAAGCATGCGGATTTTCTGCGCGACTTTCGCGGCGACACGGTGCACCCGTCGACCTTGCAGGTCATCGCGGAGCTCGGACTGCTCGACGACTTCCTGAAGCGGCCGCACACCGAGCTGCCGCAGATCGTCGGTCAGGTCGGCGACATGACGGTGACGATCGCCGACTTCAGCCACCTCCGCACCGCGTGCCGCTTCATCGCTTTGATGCCGCAGTGGGACTTCTTGAGCTTCATCGCCGAGCACGGCCGGCGCTATCCCACGTTTCGCGTCCTGATGCGCGCGGAAGTCACCGAGCTCATCGAAGAGGGCGGCACGGTCGCGGGCGTGCGCGCGACGACGCCGGACGGGCCGCTGGAGCTCCGCGCGAATCTCGTGATCGGCGCGGACGGCCGGCATTCGACCGTGCGCGAGCGGGCCGGTCTCGAGGTGCGCGATCTCGGTGCGCCGATCGACGTGTTGTGGATGCGGCTCTCGAAGCACCCGGACGATACCAGCATCACCCTTGGCCGCTTCACCGCCGGACAAGTGTTCGTGACGCTCGACCGCGGCGACTACTGGCAGTGCGCGTACGTCATCCCCAAGGGCGGGTTCGACGCAGTGCGCGCGCGCGGGCTCGCCGCACTCCGTGCGGACGTCGCGGACGTCGCGCCAATGATGCGCGACCGGGTCGGCGAGCTGCGCGACTGGGACGACATCAAGCTGCTCACGGTGAGCGTCGACCGCCTGCGGCGCTGGTACCGGCCAGGGTTGCTGTGCATCGGCGACGCGGCGCACGCGATGTCGCCGATCGGGGGCGTCGGCATCAACCTGGCGATCCAAGACGCCGTCGCAACGGCGAACATTCTGGCCGAACCCTTGCGCAACGGCAGCGTGACCGTTCGCGACTTGGCCGCGGTGCAGCGGCGCCGCACGTTCCCCGTCCGCGTCACTCAAGCGTTCCAAGTGTTCGTGCAGAACACCATCTTCCGACGGGCGCTCGGCGCGACTGCACGGTCGCAGCGGTTCTCGGTGCCGCTGCCGTTCCGGCTGCTGCGCCGTTTTCCGTACCTGCGCCGGTTTCCGGCGATGTTCATCGGCCTCGGCGTGCGGCCGGAACACGTCCGCACGCCGGAGCGCGTTACGCCGGAATACGCCTGACCGGTTCGATGCGCAGGTCCGCGGCGAGCTTGTCGAGGTCGTCGATCACCGGCCCGATCAGCGGAATACCGTCGCGGCGGAAGGCGATCTCGTTCTCGTGCTCCGCTTCGCCCGCGACGTACACGCGCGTCTGTCCCGGCGCGGGCGCGCTTTGCTTGAACGTGCGCAGCTCGCGGTCGAGGTCGAGCTTGAACTCGTGCGGATCGCGCAGCGCGTCGATGCGAATCGCGCCGAAGAAGTGCGACGTGATTCCCGACGGTGCGTCCGGCTTCTCCTCGAGCGTGAGCGCCGTGCCGAACCAGCCCGCGGCGAGCACCCCGGTGAGGATCTCGGCGAGCGCGCCGAGGCCGTAGCCCTTGTGGCCGCCGTTGTCGGTGCCGAACCCGCCAAGCGGCAGCAGCGATCCGCCGGTGTGGCGCACGGTGGGATCGTTCGTCGTATTGCCGCGCGCGTCGACCGCCCAGCCCGGTTTGAGCGGCAGCGCTTTGCGCTCGTACACTTCGAGCTTGCCGTACGTCACGGTGGTCGTCGCGAAGTCGAGCACGAACGCGGGCTCCTGGTTCGCCGGAATCGAGAACGCGAACGGATTCGTTCCCTGCATCCGCGTGCGGCCGAACGTCGGCACCGCGAAGTGCGCGGAGTTGGTCGTGCAAATGCCGATCATGTCGTGCTCGAGCGCCATCATCGCGTAGTAGCCCGCGATGCCGTAGTGATTCGAGTTGCGCACCGCGGCGAACGCGATGCCGTTGTCGCGCGCCTTCTCGATCGTCTTCGTCATCGCGAAGTGCGACGCGGGATGGCCCAGACCGTTCCCCGCGTCGAGCAGCAGCGTGGCGCCGCGCTCGCGCACGACCTCGTAGCGCGGGCGCGCCGCGATGCGGCCGTTGCGAATGCGGTCGACATAGAACCAGCGCAGCCGCGCGACGCCGTGCGACTCGATCCCGCGCCGGTCGGCCGCGACCAGCACGTCGCCGACGATGCGCGCCTGCTCGTCATCGACGCCGACGCTCGTGAGCGCGCGCTCGACGAACCCCCGCAGCTCGTTCTCGCGCACCCGAACGATGTCAGTCAACGGTGAACCGCTCCAGCTTCTCGATGTGCAACCGCTCGGCCATCGCGTCAATGTCCTCCCACACGTTGGGATCGATCGGAACGCCCTCGCGCCGGTAGCGCTCGGTGAACGCGCGCTCCGGCTCGCCCGGCGTGATCACCCGTTCCGCGCCCGGCGCGGGCGCGCTCGCGTCGAACGTGCCGAGCTCGCTATCGAGATCGCGCCGGAACGCACCGGCGTCGCGCAGCGCATCGATGCGAAACGCGCCGAAGAAATGGCCGGTGACGCCGCCGTGCAGTCCCGTCTCCGGGCGGTCCAGATCGGTCCCGAACGTGCCGCTGGAAAGGACGCCGCACAGGATCTCGACGAGCGCGCCCAGGCCGTATCCTTTGTGACCGCCGTTGTCCGTGCCCACGCCGCCGAGCGGCAGCAGCGCGCCGCCGTTCTTCGCGAGCACCGGATCGAGCGTTTCGCGGCCCGCACCGTCCACCGCCCAGCCCGGTTTGAGCTGTTTGCCCTTGCGCTCGCTCACCTCGAGCCGCCCGAACGTCACGCCGGTCGTCGCCATGTCCAACACGTACGGCGGATGATGATGCGCCGGGATCGCGACCGCGATCGGGTTGGTGCCGGTCGTCTTCTTCCGCCCGAACGTCGGCACGGCGAGGTGCGTCGAGTTCGTCATCGACAACCCGATCAGATCGTGCTCGAGCGCCATCATCGCGTAGTACGCCGCGATGCCGTAGTGGTTCGAGTTGCGCACCGTCGCGAAAGCGAGGCCGTGCTCGCGCGCTTTGTCGATCGCCTTGCGCATCGCGAACTTCCCGGCGGGATGGCCGAGGCCGTTGCCGGCGTCGAGCGCGAGCTGCGTGGGCCGGTCGGAGAGCGCCGTGTAGCGTGGCCGCGGATCGACCACGCCGGCCTCGATGCGGCGCACGTAGAACGTCTCGAGCCGCGCGATGCCGTGCGACTCGACGCCGCGCAGGTCCGCCGCGACGAGCACGTCCGCGACATCGTTCGCGTCCGAGTCGCCGACGCCGACCGCACCGAGCGCCCGCGCGATGAACTCGTGCTCGGCGGCTTCGGGCGTGCGAATGCGGGATGGTTCTTCGCCGATCATGCGCCGTCTGCGGTTCGCGCGCGGGGCGGGCCGTCCTCGGTGCGGCCGGCAGAGGATTCCGCAAGCTACCTAGAAAGGCAAGGTTACCTTTCACATATTTGTCCCATGGGGGTGGCGGCATGCAAGAAAAAGACAAGCCGTTTCCGCGGTACGCGCGCGACTATTTCGAGCAGCTGCTCGAACAGTACATGCTGCTGCTGAACGAGCAGAACGCACAGCCGCCGGCCGCCATCGCAGCGATCATCGCCAAAGCGAAAGCCAATCCCGACGACGTCAACTGGGCTGACGTGTTCGCGCTCGAAACGGCGTATCTGTACGCGGTCCCGGACGACCGCCTGGAAGCCGAGCTGCGCCTCGCGCGCGACCGGTACCAGTCCATCGTCGGAAACGATGCGTACGCCGACTATCTGAAGTCGGCGCCTGCTCTCCCGGCGCCGGATGATGCGAAATACAACGCCAAGGCGCGCGCGGAGCTCTTGACCCTGGCCGAGCGCATGCGCTACATCTACACGTTCGTTCCGCCCAAAGAGGACAAGCGGAATACGCTTGCGATGCACGCCGCGATTTGGACCTGCGCGGCGGCGGCCGTCGGGCTCGTCATCTACTGGGTGCTGCTGCTCGGCTGGGGCATCACGGTCGCGACGATCGTCGTCGTGATGTTCGTCGGGCAGATGGGCGGGTTCATCAGCGTGCAGCAGCGGCTGCAAGCCTCCGCCGGCGTGGATCCGCTATTCAAAGAGCTCCAGTTGAGCAACGGCTGGTTCAGCATCGTCGTGATCGCGCCGCTGACGGGCGCGATCTTCGCGAT
>JAXDMB010000419.1:0-7262 GCA_034666325.1 Vulcanimicrobiota bacterium | reverse complement strand
GCCGGGCGCGAACAACGGCCAGGGCGGCCAGAGCGGCACGATCACGCTCGCCTCGACGATCCCGGAGCGCGGCGCTTCCGTGAGCTCGCGGCGCCCGACGATCGAAGCGCTGTTCGGCGGCGGAGTTGCCGACCCGAACACGATCCGCGTGTTCGTGGACCAGCTCGACGTCACGAACGATTCGACGCGCTCGCCGCGCGGATTCTCCTATGCGCCGCGCTCGCCGCTGCAGGCGGGCGCGCACCGGGTCCGCGTCAGCGGTAACGACAGCAACGGCCAGCCGTTCAACCGCTCGTGGAACTTCACGTCCGGCACGTCGACCGCCGTGGTCGGACAGATCGTGAACGTGACGCCCGCGAACGGCACCACGGTCGGCAACCAGTTCGTCGTGTCGGGACGCACCACGCCGGGCGCGCGCGTGACCGTGCAGGTGGGCGCGTCC
The DNA here is from genome assembly GCA_034666325.1 of Vulcanimicrobiota bacterium. GTDB lineage: Bacteria > Vulcanimicrobiota > Vulcanimicrobiia > Vulcanimicrobiales > Vulcanimicrobiaceae > Vulcanimicrobium. The sequence goes on along the minus strand of JAXDMB010000419.1, from coordinate 6,820 downwards.
AACAGCGGCTCGCAGTCGATCGGCGGCATCATCGGCGCCATCCTCGGAGCCGGCGGCAACAACAACCAGAACAGCGCCAGCTACTCCGTCACCGCGAACGCGAACGGCCGCTTCACGACCCAGGTCAACATCGCGGCGCCGGCGGGCACGCAGCTGCTGCTCGTGATCAACGCCACCGACCCGCAAACGGGCGCGACCGCCACCCCGGTCCAGGAAACGCTGACGGTCGGCTAGCCACCGACCTCGCGCGGTAGCCGGCTAGGCAACGAGGCTTCACACGCCCCGCCGGGGCGTGTGAATGCCGCGGCTTCCGGAGCGAAAGGCGACGGAAGCCAGGAGGGCGCGGCGCCTGTCGTGTCTCACCGGTTTGCCGTGGCCGCGCCGACCGAACCACGATCGTCTCGCCTCGCCCTGGTGACCGGGGCGGCCGCGGGTTTGGCCAAGGGGATCGCGCTGCGGCTCGCGCAGCGCGGCGACCGCGTCGTCCTGACGTACCGTCCCGGCGGGACGCCGCCCGATGCTGCGCTCACACTCGTGCGACCGCACGATCCCGGCGCCGTCGCGGTCCCCGCGGATTTCACGGCGCCCGGCGCAGCCGCGGACGCGGTGCGCGCCGCCGAAAGCGCTCGCGGGCCGGTGGACGTGCTCGTCCATGCGGTCGGTCCGATCGTGGTGAAGCGCTTCGCGCGCTGCACGCTCGCGGACTATCGCACGATGGTCGAGGCGAATCTCGGCTCCGCCGTGGAGCTCGCGTTCGCCGTGCTGCCCGGAATGCGGGAGCGCCGCTACGGGCGGCTCGTGTTCTTCGGGATGAACGGCTCGTCGGTGACGCAGCCCGCGCGCGGGATGGCGCTCTACGGCGCGGCAAAATCGGGGGTCGTCACGTTCGCGCGCGCGCTCGCGCTCGAGGAAGCGGCGAACGGCATCTCGGTCAACGTGATCGAGCCCGGCGACATCCGCGACAAAGACGCGGACCGGGCGGCGGCGCGCGGCATCGCGGCGAACAACCCCACCGGACACGCCGGGTCGTGGGAAGACGTCGCGGCGGCGGTGCTGTTCGCGACGGCGGAAGAGAACGGTTTTTTGAACGGGATGGTGCTCGGCGTACACGGCGGACTGGTGGAGGCGCACGAGTGAAGTACGCGACGTGGTTCATCGTCGCATTCGTCACGCTGATGCGCGGCTTCGCGGCGTGGAAGCTGCCGCTCACCGGCGATGAGGCGTACTACTGGGAGTGGGCCAAGCATCTGTCGCTCGGCTACGCCGACCACCCGCCGATGGTGGCTTATCTGATCTTTCCGCTCGACTGGGTGACGGCGAACCCGCTGTTCGTGCGGCTCGGCTTCTTGATCTGCGGCGTCGTCGCGACGCTCGCCGCGGCTGCCACCGCGAAGCGGGTCACCGGCGACGAGCGCGCCGGCATGGTGACCGCGCTCGCGATGACGCTCGCGCCGATGCTGTCGGTGGGATTCGTGCTCGCGACGCCGGACGGGCCGCTGATGGCGTTCTGGGCGCTGTGCCTGTACCTCACGGTGCGCGCGTCGCAGACGCACGGCCGCCGCGACTACGTGCTGCTCGGTATCGCGCTCGCGCTCGCGCTGCTCTCGAAGATGTTCGCGTGGGCGCTGGTGGCGGGGATCGTCGCATGGTCGCTGGCGCCGCAGCGGCGGACGCTCTGGCGCGACGGGCTCACGCTGTCGTTCGTCATCGCGGCGGTGCTGTACGTGCCGTTCGTCGTGTGGAACGCGGAGCACCATTGGGCCAGCTTCGTGTTCGCGTTCCAGCAGCGCCACGTCGCCGAGCCGTCGCCGTACCGGCCGCTCACGTATCTGCTCGCGAACGCGGGCGCGTACTCGCCCGGGCTGTGGATCGCGGCGCTGCTCGTGCTGGTGCGGCCGCGCAACGCGCTCGTGGCGTGGACGTCGATCCCGCTGAGCGCGCTGCTCATTCTGCTCAACTTTCACGAGCGCATCGAGCTGCACTGGTTCTTCGGGCCGTACGTGTCGCTCGCGGTCGGCATGGGCATCGCGTTCGAAGAGCTCTCGCACCGCGCACGCGTGCTCTGGGCGACGGCCGGCGCGGTTCCCGCCGCGGTGCTGATCCCGTTCCTGTTCTTGGCGGCGGCGTTTCCGGGTCAGCTCTACTCGCAGTTCCGCGCGACCGGCTCGACGCTGCGCAACAGCGGGCCGTTCGAGATCTTCACCTATTGGCCGCTCGCGCAGGACGTGCGGCGGATGGCCGACGCGAACGACGCGGTGGTGGTGACCGACGGCTACGGGTTCTCGTCCCAGATGGATTTTGAAGCGGGCATCCCGCCGGTGGTGATCGGCTACGCGCACCAAGGACAAGAAGCGCGGCACTGGTACGACGCGGCGATGCAGCCGCGGCGCATTCTGTTCGTGGACAAGGAAGCGCTCGTGCGAGTTCCCGGCGAGCCGAAGACGTATCCCGGGCGCAACGATTTCAACGAGCGGCTGCACATGGCGTGCGGCAACGTGAAGCCGGGGCCCGATCTCGAGTACCAGTACACGGACCCCACCGGCCACACCGTTCCGGCGCGAACGTACTTTCTCACCTGGTGCGAGGACCCGCGTCCCAACGCGATCCGCATCCTGCGCTGGGAAGACGGCGACTCGCGGACCGCATCGAAGTGATCGGCAACACGGTCGCGTTCGCGCGCCCGCTCGTTTCCGATGACGAGCCCACCTTCACCGACGGAGCCGGTATTTGAGCGACCATCGTCCCTTCGCGCTTCCGGGCGCGCGACCGCAGTACGGGCCCGACAAGGTGGTCGACGTGCTGCACATCGATCTGCGGCTGCGTCCCGATCTCGACACGAAAACGCTCGACGCGGTGTGCACCACCACCGTGCGCGCGATCGAGGACGGCGTCGGGCGGCTCGAGCTCAACGCGGTGGATCTCGAGGTGGCGTCGGTGGTACGGACGGACGACCGCCGCGCGCTCGCGCACCGCTCCACCAGCGAGACGCTGGAGATCACGGTCGAGCCGCCGCTGCGCGCGGGCGACGAGCTGCAGTTCGCGGTGGAGTACGCCGTGCGCAATCCGCGCCGCGGCATGTACTTCATCGAGCACGAGCCCAAGCACGTGTGGACGCAGTGCCAGGACTCCGATGCGCGCTACTGGTTCCCGTGCCTGGACTACCCCGCGGAAAAGCAGACGACGTCCGCCACGGTGATCGTTCCCAAGGGCCACTTCGCGCTGGCGAACGGCGCGCTCGTGGAGCGCACCGAGGGCCAGGCCGAAACGGTGTTCCGCTACGAGCAGCACATCCCGCATCCGACGTATCTCGTGACGATGGTCGCCGGGCCGTTCAGCGAGATCGCGCAGCCGCACGACCGCGTGCCGCTGTGGTACTATACGCTGCCGGGGCGTGAGGAAGACGGCGAGCGCGCGTTCGGCAACACGCCGCGCATGATCGACGTGTTCGAGCGCACGATCGGCGTGCCGTACCCGTACGAGCGCTACTCGCAGATCGCGGTCGCGGACTTCACCTTCGGCGGCATGGAGAACACGTCGGCCACCACGCAAACCGATCGTGTGCTGCACGACGAGCGCGCGCACGTCGACTACTCAGCGGACTACCTCGCCTCCCACGAGCTCGCGCACCAGTGGTTCGGCGATCTCGTGACGTGCCGCGACTGGGCGCACGCGTGGCTGAACGAAGGCTTCGCGACGTACTTCGAAGCGGTGTGGCTCGAAGCGGACAAAGGCTGGGACGAGTACCTGTACGACGTCTACGGCACGGTGCAGCGCTATCTGGAGGAAGACGCCGAGCGCTACCGGCGCCCGATCGTGTGCAATCTCTTTCGCGATCCCATCGAGCTGTTCGACCGCCATCTCTACGAGAAGGGCGGCGCCGTGCTGCACATGCTGCGCGGCCATCTCGGCTGGGAGCGCGTGAAGCGGTCGTTCAAGCGCTACGTGCGCTCGAACGCCGAGCGCAACGTGGAGACGATCGACTTGATCCGCGCGATCGAGGCGGAGACCGGGCGCAACACGCGCCGGTTCTTCGCGCAGTGGGTGGAGCGCGGCGGGCACCCGCAGCTCGACGTGTCGTACCGCTGGGACGGCGAGCGCAGCACCGCGCTGATCACGGTCACGCAGAAGCAGCTGATCGACGACGACAATCCGGCGTACGTGTTCGACCTCGACGTCGGCTTCGTGCTGGACGTGCCGGACGCGATCCGCGCTGATTTCGGCGAAGGACCGCTGCCCGGCGAGACGCGCGTGCGCTTCAACGTGGACGGCGAGTCGCGCACGTTCAGCGCGACGCTCGAGCGCGAGCCGGCGCTGGTTCGCGTCGATCCCGCGGCGTGGGTGCTTTCGTCGTGGACCTCGTCGCTCGGCACGGACGTGCACGCTGCGATCCTGCGCGGCGAGCCCTCCCCGATCGCGCGCATTCGCGCCGCCAAGGCGCTCGCAAAAGACGGCACGCGCGTCGCGCGCGAAGCGCTCGCGCACGCGCTGGCGCACGATCCGTTCTGGGGCGTCGGGGTCGAGGTCGCGTCGGCGCTCGGCGGATCGCGCGCGCCTTCCGCGCGCGACACGCTGCTCGCGAACGCCGGTCACGCGCACCCGAAGGTGCGGCGCGCGATCGCCGAGGCGCTCGGCAACTGGCGCGACGAGACCGTGGCGGCGGCGCTGCTCGCGCTGCGCGACGACCGCTCGTACTTCGTCGTGGCGGCCGCGCTGCAGGCCCTCGGCAAGACGCGCGACCCGCGCGCGTTCGATGCGCTGGTCGCCGGCACGGCGACGCGGTCGTGGAACGAGACGATCGCGGCGGGCGCGGTGCGCGGGCTCGGTGCGTTGGCCGATGCGCGCGCGCTCGCCGTGTTGCGCGACGCGCTCGTGCCGGGGATGCACGAAGCGCTGCGGCGCGCCGCGATCGGCGCGATCGCGCAGCTCGGCACGCTGGTGGAGTCCGTGCGCACCGAGGTGGTGGACGCGATCGAGCACGCGCTGCGGGATTCCGGTTATCTGGTTCGCGTCGCGGCATTCGCGGCGGCGGAGCGGCTCGCCGATCCGCGGCTGCTGCCGACGCTCGACCGTCTCATCGAGACCGAGGACGACGGGCGGCTGCGGCGCGATGCCGCCGAAGCGGCGATCCGCATTCGCGAAGCGCAGACGAAGCCCGCCGCGCTCGCGGGGTTGCGTGAAGAAGTGGACCGGTTGCGCGCCGAGTCGCAGGCGTTGCGCGAACGGCTCGACGCGCTCGGCGCGAAGTGAGCCGGGTCGTTCGGGTGGCCGCCGCGGTGCTCGCGCTCGCGGCAGTCTCGGCGTGTTCGCATCGCGCGCCGGCCGCGCGTCCGTCGCCCGGACCGACTGCGCTTGCGGCCGCGCCGAGCGCGCCGGCGTGGAGCGCCCAGGAGATACGCTCGCTGCAATCGCAGTTGCGCGAAGTGCTCGCGGCGTCGGCGCTCGCGACGAGCGGGATCGCGGTGGTGGATGCGAACGGGCGGCCCTTGTTCACGCGGCGGGAGCGCGTGCCGATGACGCCGGCCTCGACCTTCAAAGTGCTGGTGGGTGCGGCGGCGTTGCAGACGCTCGGGCCGGAGTACCGCTTTGCGACGACGCTGGAGTCGGTTGACGATCCGTCGGACGGGAAGATTCGCGGCGACGTGTATCTCGTGGGCACCGGCGATCCGGCGTTCACGCGTGACGATCTGCGTGGCGGCGCCGGTGCGATCGCGCGCGCGGGCGTGCGCGCGATCAGCGGCGCGATCGTCGCGGATGCAAGCGTGTTCTCCGGGCCCGAGGTGAACCCGGCGTGGGATCCGGACGATTTGCAGTACGGGTATGCCGCAGGGACCAGCGCGCTTTCGCTCGATCAGGGGACTGCCGAGTTTCATCTCGTTCCTTCGTCGCCTGGTGCGCCCGCGCGCATTCGCGTGCTGCCTGCGTCCGACATGGTGCGCGTGCGCGGTGCGATCACCACCTCGTACACGACGCTGTTGACGATTCAGCGCGATCCGTTGCGCAACGATTTCACGTTCGACGGACACGTCGCGGTTGGTGCGGAGCAGTCGTTCTGGCGTCCGCTCACCGATCTTCCGCGGTACGCGGCCGGTGTGACGCGCGCGATGTTGCGCCAACAGGGTGTCGATGTCGCGGGCGGGATTCGCGCTGGAATCGCGCCGGTTGCGCCGTACGTTCTTTGGCAGCATCGTTCGGCGAGGCTGCGCGATGTCGTCGCCGAGATGATGTTGGAGTCGAACAACCATTTTGCCGAGCAGCTCTTGCGCGCGGTTGGTGCTACGCGCGGGGCGGGGACCGAGGCGAACGGGGCGCTCGTCGAGCGGGCCATTCTCTTGCGCGGCGGCGTGCCGCAGGACGGGTTGCGCATCGTCGATGCGAGCGGGCTTGCGCCTAGCAATCGCGTTGCTGCCATTACGCTTGCGACGTTGCTTGCGCGGACGGCTGCTGAGCCGGTTGGCGCGATTTTCGTCGGGTCGTTGCCGCGTGTTGGGATCGAAGGGACCGTTCGGCGGCGGCGGCTTGGTGATGCGCGTGGGCGGGTTCGGGCGAAGAGCGGGCATATTGCTGACGTTAATGCGCTTACCGGGTTTGTTCAGACTTTGCGGCATGGGCGGGTTGCTTTTGCGATTATCGTCAACGATCGGCGGGCGGATGATGGGCCGGTGGATTCTGGGATTAGTCGGGCGCTCGATGTGTTGGCTCGCTCGTAGTTTCCTTTTCGATTGTGGCTGGAGGCGGACGGCGGACACAGCGGTGCCGGGGACGCTCCCTGCGCGCTTCCTGCGCTTCGGTCGCTCGGCGCTCCGGCGCTCCCGGCCATCCT
>JAXDMB010000418.1:0-3289 GCA_034666325.1 Vulcanimicrobiota bacterium | reverse complement strand
GAACGCGAACGGCAGCCCCATCTCCGCGGCGAGCGCCGCGCTGTAGTCGGACGAGCCGAGGAGCCATACCTCGGGCGACGTCTCGCCGCTCGGCATCGCGACGAGCTTCGCGAACGGGTGCTCTTCGCTCAGCGTGCCGTCGAGAAAGCCGACCACGTCGCTCACCTGGCGCGGAAAGCGCTGCACGTCCGCCGACTCGAGCGCCATCGAGACGCGCTGCGTGCCGCCGGGCGCGCGCCCGATGCCCAGATCGATGCGGCCCGGCGCCAGCGCGTCGAGCATGCGAAACTGCTCGGCGACTTTGAGCGCGGCGTAGTGCGGCAGCAGCACGCCGCCCGTTCCGACGCGAATGCGCGCGGTTTCCGCTGTGATGCGCGCGAGCAGAATCTCCGGCGCCGGGTCCGCGAGGCCTTGCATCGCGTGGTGCTCCGCAAGCCAGTAGCGATCGTATCCGAGCCGCTCGGCTTCGCGCGCGAGCGCGATCGTGGCGAGAACGGCGTCGCGCGGTCGTGCGCCGGCGAGGACCGGAGACTGGTCGAGGATTCCGAGCGGCAGAGCCATACCGTCATCCCAGAAGGCGCGGCGGTCCCCGGCGGATGCGGCTTACGGAGCGTCCTTCGGCTTGCGCCGGCGCGAGCGGATCAACAAGCCCGCGACGAACAGCGTCACGACGAGCGCGTTCACCAGCGTGTGCACGTCCGCCGGGTCGGCGGCGTGGCGCAGGCCGAAGCCGCCCGCTGCCAGCCGCGCCACGACACCGGGCAACGTGCCGAACGCCGCGAGCACCGCGCGGCCGAGAAACCACGCGGCCGCGGTCCAGAGGATCAGCGTCAGCGCGGCATAGACCGTCGTCGCGGCGATCACCGGGCGCGCGTACGACGCGGCCCCCGGGCGCCGCGGGCGTCCGGCCAGCGCGCGCAGCAGATCGACGGCGGACCGCTCGAGCTGCGGCACGCCGAGCGCATCCGCCACGAGCCAGTACCCGTCGCTGCGGAAGAACGGCGTCAGCGAGATCGCGCACGCGAACAGCATCATCAGCGCCGCGACGTGCAGCGCGTCGGCGCGCAAAAAATGCGCGAGCACGAGGCATGCCGCGGCGGCGCAGCTCTGGAAATACACCCCGCCGAGGTCGACGATCACGCGCCTTGCGCGCGGCAGCGCCCACGCCGCCGTGACGTCGGTGTACAGCGCGGGATAGATCAGGTACAGTGCGGCTCCGATGTCGTTCGCGCGCGCACCGAAGCGCTCGGCGGCCGTCGCGTGACCGAGCTCGTGCACGAGCAGCGACGCGACGAAGACCACGTAGCCGATCCAGAACGTCGGCCGGTCGACCGCGATCGTGATGCCGTCCCGCACGAGCGCCGCGGCGATCAGCGCGAGCGCGAGCGGCACCACGAGCGCCGCCACCCACGGCGCGTACATGAAGCGCAGTCGCGACGCGATCGCGGCGACGACGTGCTCGGGCAGCAGCCGCATGCGCCACAGAAACCCCGGCGGCAGCTGCTGCGCGCGCTCCTCGATCTTTCCGATGCGCTCGTTGAGCACGGCGAACGCCGCTTCGACCTCCACGACCGTCACCGTGCGCCCGGCGGCGCTCGTGAACTCCGCCGCGATGAGCGCGTTGTCGAGTCCTTCTTCGCGGTGCTCCAAGAGCCGCAGCGCCGTGTTGCTCACGCTCAGCGTCGCGCCGCCGCGCGTGCGGTAGACGTAGCGTTCGGTGCGCTCGGCCGTGTCGAGCCGGACGCGTTTGCGCCCCGTCACGACGCCGCTCGTATCACGCCGGCGTGTTCCGCGAGCGCAGCGGCCTTCGCGACGAATGCGGTCGTGATCGTCTTGCTCGCATACGTGCCGATGCGCGTCGGCTTACCGGAGGGCCGGCCGATCTCCAGCCGGATGAACGGCGCGGCGGGCCAGCCGCCCTCGGCGTCGCCGTGACGCGCGAGATATCCGAGTCCGCGCTCGATCGCCGCGCGCTCGGGCGGATCTGCATGCGGCGCGTACAGAAGAGCCAGCAGCGCGAGGGCGGTGCCCAAAGCCTCGCTGCCGTGCTCGTCGCCCCAGCCGCCGTCCGCGCGCTGCGCATCGAGCAGAAACACGGTCGCGCGCACGACCGCTGCGGCCGCGTCGCCGCGGCCCGCCAGAAAGCGCGTCGCGACGTACGTGCCGTAATAGGGACCGAAGTACCACGAGCTCTCCCAGTAGCCCGCGGCGTGCTGGCGGCGCAGCAAGAACCGCGCGCCGCGCTCGATCGTCGCCGCGAAACGCGGCTCGTCGTAGGAGCGCAGCGCGTACAGCAGATTCGCGACGACGTCGGGATCGCCGCCCGTGCCCCACGCGCGCGCGGTGTAGAATGCTTGGCGCTCCTGGCGCGGCGACCGGTCGCGCGCCGGAACGATCCACGTCTCGAACGAGCCGTCGTCGTTCGCGTTGTCGCGCAGCAGCACGTCGAGCACCGGGTCGCACGTCGCCGCGACGTCGCCGGCGCGGCCGGCGCGCACCAGCACGAGCATGACCTGCGCGAGATCGTCGGCGTCGGGCGGCAGCTCCGGCAAGTCGGGGAAATAGCTCCAGCCGCCGATGCCGTCGCGGCGGCGCATCGCGTGCAGGTGATCGATCTCCGCCGCGATCAGCGGCTGCAGCGCGGCCCCGTACGTGCGCTCGACCTCGAGCAGCGCTTCGGTCGTCGTCGCGCGCTGGAACACGTCGCCGTCCTGAACCGAGCGTTCGACGTCGAAACCGTCCTCGGCGCGGAAGGTCGCGAGATGACGCGCCTCGCCCCACCCGCGCCGCCACTGCAGCAGCAGATAGTCGAGCGCGCGCGACGCCAGCTCCGCGGCGATCCCCGTGCCGCCGATCGGCGTGGGGTCGAGCCGCGGCAGCGCGCGCGCGCGCTCCGTGTTCGCCCGAACGATGCGCTCCGTCTCGCTGCGCGTCTCGAGCAGCTTGCGCCGCAGCACTGCGCCGCTGGCGCGCCATGCCGGCAGATCGATACCGGCCAGCGCGTCGTCGAACCCGTCCATCTCGCCGATCGCGAGGTCGAGCACTGCGCTTGCCGCACCGCCGTAGTACAGCTCGCGCCCGAGCTGCGTGAGGTTCTCCTCGCCGGCCGCGTCGGGCCAGCGGTCGATCAGCCGCCGCAGCAACATCGACGGCACGCGCTCGTGGAGATCCGTGCGCCAGTCCACCAGATCGTCCGCCATCTGGCGCGCGACGCTGTACGCTTCGATCGAAGCGACGAGCGGCGCGACCGTCGCGTCGTCGCCGGACAGGACGCCGAGCGCGTCGACCG
>JAXDMB010000417.1:0-25907 GCA_034666325.1 Vulcanimicrobiota bacterium | reverse complement strand
GGCTCAGCGAAAAGCTCGCGTCCGCGGCGCTGATCGAGGCGCTGCCGTCGCGCGCGTCCGACGCCATCGCGGCGGCGTTGCACGCGTACGAAGATTTGGACGACGCGCGCGGCGCGGCGCGCATGGAGATGCACCGCTCGCGCTGCGCGTGGTTCGAGGGCGATGCGGGCGGGTCGGTGGCGGCGGCGGAACGCGCGCTCGCGCTCGCCGAGCCGTTCGGTCCGTCGGCGCTGCTGTTCGACATTCACGTGCGGCTCGCGCAGTTCCACCAGCAGGTGTCGAACCGGCCGGATGCGGCGCGCAGCGCGCTCGAAGCGGCCGACTCCATGCGCGACGTCGCGGCGCCGGACGCGACGATTCGCTTTCTCAACGCGCGCGGCATGATGCACGCGAGCGACTGGCACTTGGACGCGTTCGTGCGCGATTACGACGAGGCGGTCGCGATCGCGGAACGGATCGGGCACGTCGAGCTGCTGGTGAGCACGCAGACGAACCTCGCCCTGAACGCGCTGCTGACCGGGTTGCTAGACCGCGCGGTGACGGCGCTGGAGGCGTCGATCGCGACGTCGTACGAGTTCGGGCTCGGGTGGCACGTGCCCAACGAGCTGCTGTCGCTCGCGCGCGTGCGCTACGTGTTCGGCGATATTCCGGCCGCGCGCCGGGCGATGGTGGACGCGCTCGCGTCGGCCTACGAAGCGCGGCGGCTCGACGTATGGGTCGCGGCGTACGGCATCCCGATCGCGCTCGCCGCGCAAGACGACGCGCTGCTGGCGCAGTGCTCCATCGACGGCGTGCTCGACGCCGCGCTTGCGAGCGGCGACGCGTGGGCGATCGCGCTGACGGGCTGCGCGTACGCGGACCTCGCGCAGGCGCGCGGCGACGCGGCCGGCGCGCGGGACGTCGTGTCGCGCGCGCTCGACGCGCTCGGCGCGGACGCACGGCCGCTGCACCTGTGCGCGTACGTCGCGCAGTTCGGACGCGACGAGGATCTTGCGCGCGCGCGTGCGCTGCTGGACGCGCACGAACGGGATCGGTCGCGCGGTGCGGAGCGCGCGCTGTTCGACGCGCACGTCGCGGCCCGTCGGCGGCGTCGCGGTGAGTCGGCACAGCGCGCGCTCGAAGCGGCGCAGCTGTACGGCGGGCTGCACTACGTGCTGCGGCAGGCGCACGCGCTGGAGCTCGCCGGCCGCGAATCGGACGCGCTGCGCATCTATCGCGACGCCGCAAGCGCGCGTGACGTCGCGCGGCTCGAAAGCTCGTCGCGCGCAGCGGATCCGCTCGCGCCGCTGACGCCGCGCGAGCGCGAGATCGCCGGCCTCGTGCTGGCGGGCCGCTCCAATCGCGAAGCCGGCGAAGAGCTCGGGCTGAGCGAACGCACCGTGGGGAACCACCTGCAGTCCGTGTTCAACCGGCTGGGGATCGGCTCGCGCCGCGAGCTGGCGGAGCTGGCACGGCCGTCGCCGTCTGAGTAGCCGCCCCCGCCGGCCTGAGTAGCGCGACTCTGTCGGCGCCGGCGGCTTCGGGATAGTCTTCCTCTGGGCGCCGGTGCGGCGCTGACGACGGAGGACGATTACGACATGGTCAAAGACGACGCGGTCGCCCAGGTTCAGGGCGCATATGCCGACTTTCAGAGCGGCAACATCGGCTCGCTGCTGAACCGCTGCACCGACGACATCGACTGGGAGACGCCCGGAGCGGGCACCGCGATCCCGTATGCGGGCCCGATCAAGGGCAAAGCGGCGGTCGGGCAGTTCTTCCAGTCGCTCAACGACACGGTGGAGTTCCACGACTTCCAGACGCGCGAGTTCATCTCGTCGGACGACACGGTCGTCACGCTGGGCTCGTTCGACGCCACGGTGCGCGCGACGGGCATCCGCGTGGCCGAGGAGTTCGCGATGGTGTTCCGCGTGCGCGGCGACAAGATCGTCAAGTTCCGCGAGTACAGCGACTCGCGCCGGCTCGCCGAAGCGTTCGCGGCGCCGAAGAAATGAGCGCGGCTCCGCCGCTCGCGATCTTGCAGATGCTCACCGGCCGCTGGGTGTCCGGTGCGGTGTCGACCGCGGCGCGGCTGGGCATCGCCGACCTTCTCGCTGCGCGGCCGCGCACCAGCGCCGATCTTGCCGGCGAGATCGGCGCGCACGTCCCGTCGCTCTACCGGCTGCTGCGCGCGCTTGCGAGCCTCGGTCTGCTGGCGCAGGACGACGACGAGCGCTTCGCCCTGACGCCGCTCGGCACGTATCTGCGCAGCGACGTACCCGGCTCGATGCACGGCATGGCGCGCTTCATCGGTTCCGAAGAGCACGGCGCGGCGTGGAACGCGCTGGCGTACGCGGTCGCGAGCGGCGAGCCCGCGTTCGAGCACGTGTTCGGCCGCACGCTGTGGCAGTATCTCGACGACGATCCGGCGCTCAACGCGGTGTTCAGCGACGCGATGACGTCGCTGATGTCCAGCTTTCGCGACGAGATCGCGGAGAAGCTCGCGCTCGAGGGCGTGCGGACCGTCGCGGACGTAGGCGGCGCAGCCGGCACTTTGCTCGCGGCGCTGCTGGAGAAGCATCCGTCGCTGCGCGGGATCCTGTACGACCGGGCCGCAGCGATTACCGTGGCGCGGCGCGACGCGTCGCCGCTGCTGCGCGAGCGCTGCGACTTCGTCGCGGGGGACTTCATGGAGCGCGCGCCGGCGGCGGACGTGATCGTGTTGTCGCGCGTGCTGCACGACTGGTCCGACGCGGACGCGGTGCGGATCCTCGCCAACTGCCGCGCCGCGCTGCCGCGCGACGGGCGCGTCGCGGTGATCGAGTCGGTGATCGAGCCGGGCGACGCGCCGGATTTCGGCAAGCTGCTCGACCTCGAGATGCTCGCCATCAACGCGGGCCGCGAGCGCACGCGCGCGCAGTTCGAGAAGCTCTTCGCCCGCGCGGGCCTGTCCGTGATCGGGATCGTCCCGCTGCACGCGGGCGCGATCATCGAAGCCGTGCCGGCCGCCTGAGCGGCGCGGCGGCGCCGAAGCGTTTCCGGCCGGCACCGTGGAAGGGGCGAGCACCCGTTCTGCCGGGCGCTCGCTCGGGCGCCGGCCGGGCGCTCGATTCGGTGCCCAGCCGTCATCGTGGGGGTGGCGGCGGGGCACCGATCGTGGTATCATCGCCTTTGCTGCCTGCCCGCCCACGGGCTCGCGGCGCCGCACCGTTCGAGAGGACGGTTCGGGGTCGTGGCGCTTCCCGCGCCACGTGTGTAGGGCCCACCCGCTGGGCCGCTTTCCACCTACATCGCTACGAGGTTCACCCCACCGACATGCCCCCTCCCAAAGGCAAGCGCGCTTCGGCGAAAAAAGATCGCCGCCCCAAGCGCAAGGTCTGTAATTTTTGCGCGGAGCGCACGCACGATCTCGACTACAAAGACACGACGCGCCTGCGCAAGTACATCAGCGAGCGCGGCAAGATCCTTCCGCGCCGCATCTCCGGCAACTGCGCGTCGCACCAGCGCGCGCTGACCGTCGCCGTGAAGCGCGCCCGCATCATCGCCCTCCTCCCCTTCGTCCTTCAGTAGGAGCGCGGCAGTGAAGGTCATTCTCACCGGCGACGTCAAGCCGATCGGCTCGCGCGGTACCGTCGTGGACGTCAAGGACGGCTACGCGAACAACTACCTGTTCCCGCAGAAGCTCGCGGTCGTCGCAACGGCCGGCGCGATGAAGCAGCTCGAGCAGCAGCAGCACGCCAAGAAGCGCAAACAGGCCGAAGAGGTCGCGAACGCTCAGGACGTCGCGACGCAGCTCGAGAACGCCGTGATCAAAGTATCGGCGAAGGCCGGCGGCAACGGCCGTCTGTTCGGCACCGTCACCAACGCGCAGGTCGCGGACGCGCTGCACGAGCAGCTCGGCGTCACGATCGACCGCCACAAGATCGAGATGAAGGACGGCATCAAGGCGCTGGGGACCTACCCGGTCGAGATCCGTCTCGGCAACAACATCGTAGCGAAGTCGGCGGTACAGGTCGTCGCGCTGAAATAAGCGTGCGACTCCCCGCCGACGAGAAGCTGCGTCGCGAGATCGCAGCGCTCTACGACGTTCTCACCGAAGCGCTGGGGACCGAGAAGGTCGTCATGCGCGCGGGAAAGCTCGGCACGTTAAAAGAGATGCGCTCGCAGGCGATTCCCGATCGCCTGCTGGCGCTCCAGCGCCTGGTGTTCGAGGACCCGTCGCTCGAGACGCGTCCCGCGAAGGCGCAATATAAGAAAGTGATCGGCGAAATCGAGGACCGGCTCGCCGATCTCGTCGCGCACCGCACCGTCGGCGATCAGATCGAAGCGAAGATCAACGCCAAGATGGTGCAGCGCCATCAGGACTATCTGCGCGAGCTGCGGCTCGAAGCGCTGCGCGATGAAGCCGGGCCCGAGACGCCCGCGACGCAGAAGCGGCTGCACGATCTCGAAGCGCTCGACGCGCGCGGGCTCGCACGTGCGGCGCTCGACGTGCTGCGCCCGAAATCGCTGGACCAGGTGGTGGGCCAGGAGTCAGCGATCAAAGCGCTGATCGCGAAGCTGGCGTCGCCGTATCCGCAGCACGTGATCCTGTACGGACCGCCCGGCGTCGGCAAGACGACGGTCGCGCGGCTCGCGCTGGAGCTGGCCAAGGCGCGCGCGCACGCGCCGTTCGCCGCCGACGCGCCGTTCGTCGAAGCGGCCGGAACGACGCTGCGCTGGGATCACCGCGAGACGACGAACCCGCTGCTGGGCAGCGTGCACGATCCGATCTATCAGGGCGCGCGGCGCGATTTCGCCGAGAGCGCGGTTCCCGAGCCGCGGCTGGGTCTGGTGACGCGCGCGCACAGCGGCGTGCTGTTCATCGACGAGATCGGCGAGATGGATCCCGCCATGCAGACGCGTCTGCTCAAGGTGCTCGAGGACAAGCGCGTCACGTTCGAGTCGTCGTACTACGACGAACACGATCCGAACGTCCCCGCGTACGTGAAGAAGCTCTTTCGCGACGGCGCGCCGGCGGACTTCGTGCTGATCGGCGCGACGACGCGCGATCCCGAGACGATCGACGCGGCGATTCGCTCGCGCTGCGCCGCGGTGTACTTCGAGCCGCTCACGCAGGCGCAGGTCGCGCGCATCGTGTCCGAAGCGGCCGCGCGCCTGGGAGCGAAGGTGGCGCGCCGTGTGCCCAACCTGGTCGCGTCGTACACGATCGAAGGCCGCAAGGCGGTGCAGATTCTCGCGGACGCGTACGGGCATGCGCTGGAACGCGCGGGCAGCACGCGCGGCGCGACCGTGCGCGAGGAGGACGTGCTGGAGGTGGTGCAGGCCGGGCGCATCGTGCAGCACAGTCCCACGCGGGCGCGGCGTTCGCGCGAGATCGGCAAGGCGCACGGCCTCGGCGTGATCCAGTACGTCGGCTCCATCGTCGAAGTGGAGGCGGCGGCGTTCGCGGCGCGCGAGGCGCGCAAGGGCACGGTGCGCTTCAACGACACCGCCGGCTCGATGGCGCGCGACGCGGTGTTCAACGCGGCGTCGGTGATTCGCGCGGTGGCGGGAATCGATCCCGCGGAGCACGATCTGCACGTGAACGTGGTCGGGGGCGGCAACATCGACGGGCCGTCGGCGGGGCTCGCGTTTTTCCTGGCGCTATACAGTGCGCTGACGCACGCGCCACTGCCGCAGGACGTCGCGGTGACCGGCGAGGTGTCGTTAGCGGGAAACGTTCGCGGCGTCGGTGGAATTGTGGAGAAGTTGTACGCCGCGCGGCAGGCGGGAATGCGCGCGATGCTCCTCCCGCGCGAGAACGCGCGCGAAATTGACGCGACGCCCGAGGGGATCGAGGTGATCGCTGTTGGAACGGTCGTCGAAGCGCTCGCCGCTCTAGGCGTGCGCGTTCCCGCACCCCCTGCGCTGCGCGCACGCACTCGTTCGAAGGCTTCCCGGTGAACCTCGCTCCGTTCGTCTCGACCGTCGACCGCATTCCGCCGAGCAATCTCGAAGCGGAGATGGCGCTGCTCGGCTCGGTGCTGGTCGACAAGGAGATGATGGCGGCGGTCGCCGAGATCGTGCAGCCGGCGGACTTCTACGCGTCGCTGCACGAGACGATCTATCTCGCCCTGTACGCGCTCTACGAGCGCGGCGAACCGCTCGACAAAGTCGCGCTCGCCGAAGAGCTCCGCAACCGCGGGATGCTCGACAAGATCGGCGGGATGGCGTACCTGAACTCGCTGATGGACACCGTGCCGACCGCGGCGTCCGCCGAGTACTACGCGCGCATCGTGCGCGAGAAGTCCACGCTGCGCGGGCTGATCCACGCGGGCACGCGCGTCACGCAGCTCGGGTACGACTCGGAAGAAGACGTTCCGGCCGCGATCGACCGCGCGGAGCAGGTGGTGTACGAGGTCGGCAACCGCAGCGACCACAACGCGTTCTCCACGGTGCCGTCGCTGCTGCTCGGCGTGTTCCAGTCGCTCGAGAAGCGGCACGAGCAGAAGGGCGACCGCACCGGCGTCACCTCGGGTTATCGCGACATCGACGATTACACCGCGGGATGGCAGCCCGGCAACTTGGTGATCCTCGCGGCGCGTCCCGCAATGGGCAAGACGTCGCTCGCGCTCAACATGGCGGTCGCGGCAGCGAAGGACGAGAAGAAGCCCGTCGCCGTGTTCTCGCTGGAAATGACGAAGCAGGAGCTGGTGGAACGCCTGCTGTCGTCCGAGGCGAAGCTCGACGCGTCCAAGCTGCGCCGCGGCGCGATCGCCGACCGCGACTGGGAGAAGATCGGCCACGCGATGGGCGTGCTGCACGAGCTGCCGGTGTATTTGGACGACGCGGGCGCGGTGACGGTGACCGAGATCCGCTCGCGCCTGCGCCGCCTGAAATCGGCGCACGGCTTGAGCATCGCATTCATCGACTACCTGCAGCTCGTGCGCCCGTCGACGCTCGGCAAAGTCGTAAACCGCAACGAAGAGCTCTCGGAAATCTGTCGCACGCTGAAAGCAACGGCCAAAGACCTCGGCGTCCCGATCGTAGCGCTGGCCCAGCTGAACCGCGCAGTAGAAACCCGCGCGGACAAACGCCCGCTGCTATCAGATTTGCGCGACTGCCTGGCGGGCAACTCGCTCGTCGCGAATGCGCAGACCGGCGAACGCGTACCGATCCGTCGCATCATCGAGGAGGGTCTGCGGTTCGACGTCTGGGCCCTCGACGACCGGATGCAGCTGGTCCGCCGGCCGATCGTCGACGCATGGGCGGTCGGAGAAAAACCGGTCTACCGCGTAACGACAAAGAGCGGCCGCACGATCCGCTGCACGGGCGGCCACCGATTCCTGACGGCGTCCGGGTGGCTGCAGCTCGACGACCTCGCCGCCGGTCGCGCAATCGCGGTCCCGCGGCGTTATGCGGGCCGTCCCGCCGGCGGTACCATGTCGCCTGGGCAGGCAACAATGTTGGGGTGGTTGATCGGCGACGGCCATCTCGGCGGCAGCCCCACGCTCACGGTGGCGACCGCGAAGGAGGCCGTCCTTGCGAGCCGGCTGTCGCGATTCGAGTTCGACGTCAATCCGATCGTCAAACCAGAACGGGAAGATACGGTCGCGCAACGAGTCGTTCTAACGACCGGCAAGCTCTGTGGCGCAGGCAAGAACCCGTTGACGCGCTGGCTGCGGCGTCTTGGGACGTGGAAGAAGACGGGCGCGCAGAAGCGCGTTCCGATCGAGGTCTTTGCGCAAGACGATGCGGTCGTCGCCGCGTTTCTGCGCGGGCTTTTCCACGCGGACGGAAGTTTGAGCCGTCGCGGCGCCTCCACGAGCATGACGGTACGTCTGTCGACGATCAGCGAGGGATTGGCCCGGGACGTCCACCATTTGCTGCTGCGTTTCGGGCTCAACGCAATCGTCAAGAGCGACACGCGAAACATCGGCGGATTCCGAACGACGTCGGCCGCGATCTTTACCGTCGCATTGATGGAGCGAGGCGCCGTCTGCACATTCATGAATCGTATCGGCTTCCTCGGTGAGAAGCACTCACGGGCGCTGGCCAAGGTCGAAAGTACGAAGCTCAACGATGCGGGCCAGTTCGATCGAATTCCGCTCGACGTCAACCCGCGAGTCTCTGATCTGCGTGCAGCGAAGGGGCTCTCCCATGCCGCGCTCGGTTGGCGCGATCAAGGAAAAGCGATGTCGCGAACGACGTGCGCGATGGTCGCCGAGCGGCTCGACGACGACTTTCTCGCGGCGCTCGCCGTCTCGGACGTTTTATGGGATCCGATCGTCTCCATCGAGCCGCAAGGTGTTGAGACGGTCTATGACATCACTGTCGGTGAGTTGCACAATTTCTGCGTCGATGACATCGTAACGCACAATTCCGGTGCGATCGAGCAGGAAGCTGATATCGTGACCTTCTTGTATCGCGATGTTTATTACAACAAGGAGACGTCGGCGGAGCCGGACTCTACCGAGCTCATCATCGCGAAGCATCGTAACGGGAAGGTTGGAACCATTAAGCTCCGGTTCCAGCCCGAGCACACGCTGTTCGTGCCGTACGGCGATGACTCGCACTACCCGGCGCCGTAGGAGCTGGTGCCGGTGACAAACGATATCGTTCCCGCGCAGCTCACGCTCGGCGTGTCGGACATCGACGCGACGGAGCGATTTTACCGTGACGTCGTTGGCGTCGAGATGGTGCGTCTCGGCGATGCGGTACGGATCGCGTTCGGCGGGTTCACGCTGGTGTTCGAGCATGCGCCTCCGACCACGCGTGCGAAGTTCGAGCTCGGCTTGCGCGTGCCGGACGTGGCGATGCTGGACGCGATTGCGGCGCGAGCGGGTGCTGCCACGTACGACCGGGAGGGCGGCGGCCGCGCATTGTTCGTCACCGATCCCGATCACTACACGATCGAAATTTTCGTTCGGTAGAACGGCCGTGCTGATCCATGCGGCTGGTCCCGTGCTCATCGCCGTCGCGATCGGCTGGGGCATGAAGGTGACGCGGCTGCGCGCGGATTCGCCGCTGCTTGCGCACCTCGTTCCGGCGTTTCCATGACGGGGACGCGTCCGCGGATCCTCGTTACGGCGTCGCATGGACACGGTATCGGGGAGTATCTTCGCGCGCTGCGCGCGGCCGGCGCAGAGCCCGTACGCATCGAAGCGGGCGATCCCGCTCGCGCTCTGCTCGATGAGGCGGCGGGCGTGCTGATCACGGGCGGCGTCGACGTGGATCCGGCGTCCTACGGTGCGAGCGCGTCGCAGTTCATCACGAGCACGGAACCGGAGCGCGACGTGCTCGAGATCGACGTCGTGCGAGCCGCGCGCGAGCTCGCATTGCCGACGCTCTGCGTCTGCAGGGGCATCCAAATCGCGAACGTTGCGTTCGGCGGCACGCTGATCGCCGACATCCCGAGCCATCTCGGTGACCGCGCGCGCGTACGACATTGCGTCGAGGAGCCGGGCCAGGAGGACGGCTGGCATCTCGTTCCGGAGCATGTCGTGCACATCGACGCAACAAGCATGCTCGCCGAAATCGCCGGCGCGACGGAACTCGTGACGAACGCAGTGCACCACCAAGCGGTGGACCGCTGCGCCGGCGACTTACGACCGATCGGACGAACCGCGGACGGCATCGTCGAGGCGATGGAAGCCCGATTCGAGTCGCCGTTCTGGCTCGCAGTCCAATGGCACCCCGAGGCAACGTTCGCATCGGACCCCGCAAGCAGGTCGATCTTCGAGAAGTTCGTCGCCGCGACGCGCCAGCGCGCCACAGGATAACAATTCGGAAACTCGGCGATCACGAGGCGAAGGCATACTTGCGACATGCCGCCGACGTTCCCCGACGGTCCATGCTCGTGCCGCGAGTTCGTTCATGCGAGCGTTCCGTGGAGCGCGATTATCGAACATCCAGAGTACGGTAGCGTCTGCGGCTCCGTGTCCGTCGCATGTATTGATTGCGGGCGTCTACCCGGCGAATCTGAATGGCACCTCGATCGTTCACATATCTTGATGCTTCGCGCAACAGCGCGTATTGGTCGGACGGGTACTTGGAAAAAGCTTGGCCTACCGGAGCTCAAGGAGGTCGGTACAACGGTCGGCTCAGCCGACGTGATTCGGCCAACGATCAGGCGGCGCCGATTTCACGCCGTGTACGAACGTCTGACTCATCAAAGTCTCGAAGGCTTGGTTCGCGCAGCCCTGGCGCTGCCGCCCAACAACTGGGCATACGGCGTTGAGGCGCGCGGCTGGAATTGCCCGCTGGTCGTTCATCACGGCTTGGCCTCGAAGTTCGCTCGCAAGCGGGATCGCCCGCATCTTTACCTCGTCAGCTACGTCGGCGATGCACTGAAACATCCAACGGAAGTGTGGCTCGGAATGCACCGAGGAAAACCCCGCATTCGTTTCTTCAAGAAATTGTCTGCCGCGAATGACGTCCACGTCCTGCTCGTTTGCGCCGATCCGCGCAACTCCATAGTAGTCACCGCCTATGTCGCTGCGCCACATGTCTGTGACGCGAGCCGCGAGGGGACGCTGCTTTATGCCTCTTGGGGACTCGCTTGATATGAAAAGGGACCGGTTAAGCCGATCCCTCCGAACAGCGGCCTTTCGGCCGCCCAATGTACCCGGCTGGATCGCTCCCCGGGCGGGACCCGAACTCTGTCGCTCGGGGCCGCAGAAACCATAGCAAATATGCGGAGCGTTTGCAATACCGCGACCGCCCGTGTTGCAAGAATAGCTTAGGCGCTTCTTTCCACCAGGCGTAGTTTTGGGCGTTGCGTGGCGCGTAGTGCCGATACCAGTGCTTCGAAGCGCTGCGGTCTGCCGAAGCGAAAGCCCGGGCCCTCTTCGCAGCCCAAGGACCGCACGAACGCGGCTTGCTCGTCCGTTTCGATGCCTTCGGCGACGACGCGCAGCCCGAACGCTTTGGCCACGTTCACGATCGAGATCACGATGGCGCGGTCGAACTGGTCGGTGATCACGTCGCGGATGAACGTGCGGTCGATCTTGAGCATCGTGATCGGCAGCCGCTTCAAATGCGCGAGCGAGCTGTAGCCGATGCCGAAGTCGTCCATCGCGATGTGCAGCCCGAGCTCGCGCAGCCGGTGCAGACCGGGCAGCACGTCGTCGTCGAGCGCCGCCGTCTCGGTGACTTCGAGAATCAGCGCGTGCGCCGCGATGTCGTGCTCGGTCAGCAATGCCGCGACCAGCGTGGGAAGGCTCGGCTCGCGCAAATCGCGCGCCGAGAGGTTAACGGCGATGCGGAAATTCGGGTCGATCGTGCGGAAGGTCGCTGCCGCGGCGCAGGCTTGGCGCAGCACCCAGCGGTCGATGTCGACGATCACCGACGACTCCTCGGCGATCGGGATGAACACGCCCGGCGCGATCGTGCCGCGCGTCGGGTGCCGCCAGCGCACGAGCGCCTCGCATCCGATCATCGTTCCGCGCGAGAGGTCCACCAGCGGCTGGTATTCCACCTCGAGCTCGCCGCGCCCGAGCGCGTGGCGCAGGTCGGCCTCGAGCGCGAAGCGTTCGGCGTCCTGCGCCTGCATCTCGCTCTGATAGACGGCGAGCGCGCTGCCGCCGCTCGACTTTGCGCGGTACATCGCGGCGTCGGCATGCGCGGTGAGCGCGCTCGGGTCGCTGCCGTGCTCGGGGAACACGGCCGCGCCGATGCTGACGCCGACGTGAACGTCGCGGTCCTCCAAGTGGATCGGCGCGGAGAGCGACTTGATGAGCCGCTGCGCGAGCATCTCGATGTCCTTGACCGCCGTGATCGACGTCATGACGATCACGAACTCGTCGCCCCCCGGGCGTGCGATGAAGTCGCCGCCGCGCAGGCACTTCTGCAGCCGCGCCGCTACTTCGCGCAGCACCGCGTCGCCGGCGCCGTGGCCCAACGTGTCGTTGATCGCCTTGAAGCGGTCGAGGTCGAGAAACAGCAGCGCGAGCCGCGTGTCGTCGCGACCGGCCAGCGCCACGGCCTCTTGCACGCGCTGGTCCAGCGAGAAGCGGTTCGGCAGGCCGGTGAGCCGGTCGCGGTGCGCCGCGTCGAACAGTTGCCTTTGCGTGCGCTTGAGCTCGGTGATGTCGATCGACACGCCGACCGCGCCGATGATGTTCTGATCGCGGTCGGCGAGCGGTTCGACGTGATGCCGCAGCCAGTGGTCGCCGTGCGCGTTCTCGACGCGAACGTGACGGCCCGTGAACACGTCGCGGACGACCGATTCCGCGACCAGCGCGGTGCACGGCTCGCCGACGAGCTCCTCGCTCGTGAGCTGCAACTGCGCCAGCGCTCCGCCGGAGAGCGCGGTGAAGCGCCCGTCGCGGCCGACGGTCCACAGGATCGCGTCCACGTTGTTCGCCACCATCTGCAGGCTGTGGGCGTTCTCGTGCAGCTGCGACTCGGCGATCGTCTGCGCGCTGACGTCCTGCAACGAGATCAGCGTCTCCGCCGCGCACGGCAGGATGCGCACCTCGACCCACGTCTGCAGCGCCGCGAACGCGTGGATCCGTTCGATGGCGACGCCGCTGCGCTGCGCGGCGCGGATGTCCGGCACGAGCTCCGAGGCCAGCGGATCGAGCACGTGATCGAGGGTGACGCCGATCATGGTGTCGGCCGTGCGGTGCAGCAGCCGCTCCGCTTCGTCGTTGACGTGCGTGACGCGCAGCTCCGGATCGACGATGTACACGCCCTCGTGCACGGCTTCGAGCAGGTTGTAGCGCCGCTCGACGGCGTCGGCCGCCACGGCGTTCGCGTCCGCGAGCACGACGCGCGAGCGCAGCATGCCCCACACGCCGGCGGCGCCGCACGCGATGCCGGCGCTGCCGAGAACGTCGAGCGCGAGCAGTGCTGCGTTCACGCGAGCCCCCGGCGGACCGCCTCGTCGCGCAACTCCGCGCGCGACGACACGCCGAACGCCGTGAAGATCGCCTCGATCTGGCGTTCGACGCGATAGAGGCTGCGGCTGAAGCGATGCGAGATTTCCGCCGCGTCCGCACCGTACCAGAGCGCGCGCGCGATCTGGCGCTGCACGGGAGACAGCTGGTCGGGAATCGCATGATTCGGCTCCGCGCACCGCTCCGCCGCCGATGCGAGCGGGCAATCCGGATAGTGCGACGCGTGCTTCACGGCGGCATCGCGCCAGCGCTCCTCGCCGGTCAGCTCGGCGAGCGCCGTCGCGGTCATCACCGCGCGATAGTGGAACGACGCCGTTTCGAAGATTGCGAACGCTTCGGTCAGCGCCGCGATCGCCGCATTGCGCCGCCCCATCGTCTGCTCGATGCGGCCTTGCGCGTAGCGCGCGTGCGCCACGGCGCGCGGGTCGCCGTGTACCGCGAACGCCGGGTCCACGCTTTCGGTGCCGATGCGCGAATAGATCGTCGCATAGCGCTGCGCGCGCGCGGCGTCGGCCGGCGCGTGCAGCACCGCGAGCGACACGAGCACTTGGCGCTCCTCGCCGAAGCTCGACTGCCACGGGACGTCGAACGCCAGCGCGTCGGCCTGCGCGAGCTCCTCGAGCGCCCAGAACTCGTTGCCCGACATGCGCGCGACGAACGCGCGGTCGAGATGGCCCATGATGCGCCAGGTCGCGGTGGGAGCGAGCGCGCGCGCTTCTTTGAACGACCATTGCGCCTGCGCGGCGTTGCCGCGCATGAAGGCGTCCCAGCCGAAGGCACGGATGGCGGCGAAGTGATACGCTTGCACGTCCGGCGTCCACGCGAGCGCGTCGCCGGCTGCGCGCGCGGCAGCGATACCGTCCGTGTGCGCCATTTCGAACGATACTTGGGCGAGCGCGTGCACGGACTTCGCGAGCGCCGTCACGTCGACGGCTTCGCTTCCGGTCGCCGTCGCGTACGCCACCGCGCGCATCAAGTCGGCGACGTGCGCCGCATAGTCCCGCTGTCCGGCGTGGAGCCAGGCGCGGTACGCAAACGCGGCCGACGCGATGCTCGGATCCGGGTGCGCGATCGCCAGCGCGACCTCGGGCGCGGACGGGTCGCAGTCGCGGCGCAGCCAGCGCATGCGCAAGTCGTGATACGCCATCGTGTGGTGCCCGTGCGGAACGCGTTCGGCCAGACACCGCGCGTCGGCATAGTGCGATTCCGCCGCGGCATAGTTGCGCACCGTGGCGTGCAGACGCCCGCTCTCGATATCGCGGGCGAACTGCGTCTCGTCGGAGATGAAGAGCTCGTCGACCGAGGCGAGATACGCGAGGGCGTCGACCGGGTCGCGGTGCGCCATGGTCTCCGCTTTGACGAGCACCGCGTGCTCGGCCACGTCGTCGGCCCAGTCCTCGCAGCCGTCGAGGAGCTCCAGCGCCGCGTCGTACTGTGCGGACCGCAGTGCGACGCGTGCCAGAGTAAGGGTGTCCGTTGCCGCCGGAACACCCGATCGTAGCAGCATTATGCCGGCGTCAGTCGATCAGCGTGTCGAGCTGGAGATTGTCTTCCGGAGACAGGACCACCGCTTGCGACGGATGGGCGCCGGCATCCGCGTTCACCGCCGTCACCGTCTCACCGGCCGCGGTCACGTAGCTGTTCCTCACCTCGACCGTGTACATGCCGGGCGGCAGGGCGTGCAGCGTGTAGCTGCCGTGGTTCTTGGTCACGGTGGAGTTCACGATCCGGCCGAGCGTATCGCGTGCGAGGACCGTCGCGCTCGAAACCGGTTTTCCGGCCGCGTTCTGCACCTTGCCCGCGATCTGTGCCGCGGCATTCGACGCGGTGACCGACGGCTGGACGTAGATCGTGCCGTTCACGAATCGCACCGATTGCATGACGTTGAAGTCGAGCGTCAGCTTCGTCACGGCGTTCGCCGCGCCCAGGCCGAACGCGCACTGGAAATCCACCGCGATGACCGGCGCGGCCGTCGCGTGCCCCGGCGCGCCCCACACGATGGGGAACGTCGCTTTGCCGATCGTGACGTTCGAGTTTGCCGAGTTGACGAGCAGCCGAACCCCGGTGTACAGCCCGGCCGGCGCTTTGCCGTTGAAGTTGAGCGCGTGGTCCTGCAGGTCGAGCAGGTTCGTCACCTGCGGACTCTGATTCGTGATGAACGGAACGGAACCCAAGGCGGTCAGGAGCTGCACGCCGTCGAGGCCGACGTTCACTTTGACGTTCGACACGTTCGGCAGCGGAGCGTCGAAAAGCGCGATGTTGAGCTGAAACCGCGGCGCGGTGCCGAGCAAGTCCTGGCTCTCGCGCATCGCGCCGGTCGCGCCGGTCGTACCGTCGGGAATCGCGTGGAACGCCGATCCTGACGTGCTGCATGCGGCAAGCCCGAGGGCAGCGAGGAGAAAAACTGCTTTCATCCGTGAATGGTCCCTTTGCGGAGACGGCGCCGGCCATCGAGACCGGCGAGAACTCGCCCGTGCGAGCCCGTCGCTTCGACGAAAGTCGAGCGAACGTACCGTGGGTGTGATGCCGCTACCCGTTCGAAAGCCGGCAGGCATCATGCCGGCTGCGTTCACCTACCCAAGAGTAAGCCGCGCAGAAACCCGAAGTGAAGTCCCCGCGCGTAAAAGATCCGTGCGCCACACGGACGCGTCAACGCCGCGTTGACGCGTTTACGGCCCGGCAAGACGCCGGGTCGGGCGTGGCGCGCTGCTATCACGTCATGGTTCGGCAACAGCGCTGAAACGTGTTTGCGATACCCTCACAGGATGCTGCCGCCAGCGAAGTCTCCGTGTCGTAGCCACGCAATCGCGCAAGCTGACACGCCGTTTCCCGCAATCGTCGAGCACGACCGGTACGGCGAAGCATGCACGTCTGTTTCAGCGGCATGTATCTCCTGCGGCGGACTTCCTGGTGACGCCGGCTGGCGGCTCGGTAGGGGCCATTTGCTGATGCTGCGCGCCGGTGCGCGTGTCGGCGAAACGGGGACGTGGAAGGACATGCAGCTTCCCGAATTTCCGGAGATCGGCACGACGGTGGGCTATCCCGACGTGGTGCGGCCGACGATCAAGCGGCGGCGCTTTCATACGTGGTACAGCCACATGAGCTCGGAGAACCTCGAGGCACTGATCCGCAACGCCATGAACTTGTCCCCGAGATTGTGGCCGTACGGCGTCTCGCCGCGCGGCTGGTGCAGCCCGCTGGTGATACATCACGGGCTCGCGAAGAAGTTCGCTCGAAAACGCGACCGGCAGCATATCTATTTCGTCAATTACATCCGCGACGCGCTGGAGTACCCGACTGAGGTATGGTTAGGCCGGCATCGCGGAAAACCGAGGATCCGCTTTTTCAAAAAGCTGTCGGTAGCCGGCGACGTTCACAACCTGTTGGTTTGTGCTGATCCGCGCGACTCGTTGGTGGTGACCGCATATGACGCTCCGCCCCACGTCTGCGACGCCAGCCGCGAAGGAACGCTGCTGCACGTCTCATGGTCGATTCCGGCAAAACGAACAGGGACCGGTAACCCGGTCCCTGACTGTTGACGAGCGGCCTTTGCGGCCGCCCATAGAACCGGGCTGGATCGCTCCCCCGGTGGGAACCGAGCTCCTGCGCTCGGACCGCGAACAGAATATCAGATGCGCGTGTGGAATGCAACCCTGGCCGGCACCGGTTTTACAACCCCGTTGCGCGCTGGATCGCGAGCGACGAGACCGCGACGGCGACCCACAGGAAAAAGCCGAGTGCGAGGGGTCGCGCGCCTGCGCGCATCAGGCGTTTCAGTTCCGTTTGCAAGCCGATTCCCGCTAAGGCGATGCTGATCAAAAATACCGCTGCCGTTGCGATGCCGTCGTGCCATGTCGGGGGCACGATTCCGCTGCTGTTCACCAGCGCTGCCGCGAGAAACCAGAGGATGAACCATGGGACGATGCGCCGCCATGGGACGTGCGCGGCTTCGCTCCGTTTCGCGCGTGCGTTCCAGATTGCGATCCCGGCGACGATCGGCAGGATCAGCGTCGCGCGCGTGAGCTTCACGATCGTCGCGTGCTCGCCGGCTTCCTTGCCGAATGCGAACCCCGCGGCGACGACCGACGACGTGTCGTTGATCGCGGTGCCCGCCCACAAACCGAACTGCTGCTGCGTCATCTGCAGCGCGTGGCCGAGCGGCGGGAACACGAGCACGGCGACGACGTTGTAGAAGAAGACGGTCGCGATCGCGAGCGCGACCTCGGCTTCGTCGGGCTCGAGCACCGACGACACCGCGGCGATCGCGGACGCGCCGCAAATCGCGGTGCCGACGCCGACCAGCGTTTGGAGCATGCGTTCGACGCGCAGCAGGCGCCCGAGCAGCGGCGCGAGCACCAGCGCGACGGCGATCGTGCCGAGCGTCACCGGCAGCGTTCCCACGCCCGTGCTCACCACCGTCGCGATCGACAACCCGAACCCCGACACGACGATTGCGATCTGCAGCACCGTGCGGGCGCTGAACGCGATCCCGGGCCGCCAGCGTTCCGGGAGCGGGCGAACCGCGCGAATCGCGACACCGAGCACGATGGCCAGCACGGGCGCGCCGGCGAGCGGCACGGCGTGCGCGCACAGCACCGCGATCGCAGCGACCGCGGCGGCGCACAGGATACCTGGGATCACGCTACGGCGCGGCGTGCGGTTGGGCGATCTCGTGCATCTGCGGATCGCCGATTCCGTGGCGCAGATACGAGCGCGACAGTACGACGTACTCGGGTCCGGCGTGCTCCACCCACGCGACGGCGGCGCCGACCAGCTCTTTTTTGACGACCGCCGGTGAGCCTGCGACGACGACGCGCGGCGGAATCTGCGCGTTCGCGGCGACGACTGAACCCGCCGCGACGAGGCTCTGCTCGCCGACCACCGCGCCGTTGAGCACGGTCGCATTCGTGCCGATCAGCGCGCCTTTGCCGATGCGGCAGTCCTCGAGGATCGCGCAGTGGCCGATCGTCGCGCCTTCCTCGATCACCGTCGTGGAGTGCTCGCTGACGTGCACCACCGAGTTGTCCTGGACGTTCGCGCGTGCGTGGATGCGGATGGGGCCGTTGTCGCCGCGGATCACCGCGCCGAACCAGATCGACGCTTCCTCGCCCACTTCGACGTCGCCGATCAGCACGGCGGTGGGCGCGATGAACGCGGACGCCGCGATCTTCGGGCGCTTGCCGCGGTATTCGATGATCATCCGGCTTGCTGACCTCCGCAAGACTGAGGACGCGTCGGGCGAATCCCCGATGCGCTAGGAGCCCAACGTTGAGCGAACACCGTCACCGTACCCCTCTACGCGGAACGAAGGTCGTCCCCCGCCCCAAGCCCGACGACGCGGACTACACCGACGTGAACTACCGCTATGCCGGGCAGACCGGCCACATCCACGAGGTGGTGGAGATCGGCGGCCGCGAGCTCGCGAAGGTCGGCTTCGACGACCGCAAGATCGTGTATTACTACCTCGACGACCTCGAGCGCGAGGAGACGGCGCCCAAGCGCACGTTCCACGACTTGCCCGATAGCTGACGCCGCGTCACGGCGCGGTCGCGAACAGCGGCGTCATCGGCAGCACGGCGGCGTCGCCGGCGTGGCGCAGGTGGCCGTCGAGGCGCAGCGCGTCCTCGATCGTGCGCAGCAGGCTGTAGTGATCGTACGGTGTGGAATCGACGACTCCGCGCGGGCCGTGGTTCGTGATGACGATCGTCGCGATGTGTCCGCCGCCCGGGTTGTGCGCGTCCTTGACGCAGCACGACTGCGGTGAGCTCGGCGAGCGGAACTCCTTGCCGTCCTCGTCCCACGTGATCACGATCGCGGTGTTCGCGTTCGGCACGGTCCAGATCGGTGAAGCCTGGATCGCGGCGACCAGGTCGCCGGCGTAGGCGTCCCCGCGGCGCACCAGCGCTTCATCGCTGCCCGAGCAGTCCGCCGGCGCGTGCTGCGCGCCGATCCCGTGCATCTCGTTGCACTGGTTCGGCACGACGAGCGCGAACGCGGGTATCGATCCGGCGCGCAAGTCCGCGTGCAGCGCGTCGAAGCCCACGAGCTCGTGCGCGAGATCGGCGTCGCGGTGCACCGACGCGAAGTTCGTGAAGCCGGTGTGTTTCGCGGCGTACAGCGCCGGCGGCGTCGACGCGTTGCCTTGCGACATGATCGCGAGCGAGCCCGGCTCGGGAATGTCTTCCATGTAGCCGCGCCACGCGAGACCTTTCGCGCGCAGCTTCGTCGCAAGGTTGGGGCCTTCGATCAAATGGGGCACGTAGCCGGGCGCCGTGGTGTCGTGGCAGAATGCGCGCGTGGAGCCCGGCACGCAGTACCACGCGTCGTCGTCGTGGATGCCGAAGGTGTCGCCGCCCAGCAGCGCGACGTAGTTCGCTTCGCTGGGATGTGTTTCGGCGTACATCTGCGCCGCGCTGCCGTAGTCGTGCGCGAGCTGCGCGAGCTTGGGCGCCCAGCCGCGCTCGAGGATCGTGCGATAGCCCGTGTTCTCCTCCACGATCACGATGACGTGATCGTAGCGCGGCACCGCGCGGTCGCGCGCGCTCGCGAGCGCCGCCGACGAGCCGGGGACGCCGGGCGAGGCCGGCACCGCTGACGAGGACGGTGCGGCGGCGGCGAAACCGCAGCACAGCAGCACGGCGGCGACCAGCATACCGGGACGAAGCATGCGCCGTTCGTTCGCCGCGGACGCGCTCGTACCGTTCGCACGCGGCGCTTACCGCACTCTTTCAGCACGCTTACGGCGTTCCGCGGGTAAGCTGGCGGTAAGGCCCGGTGCGTAGGCTAGCTTCTGCGGGCGGATATCGCCCAGAGGAGATTATCATGGGTCTACCTGGTCCCAACCCTTTTCCGTGGCCGTATCCGTGGATTCAGCCGGTTGACGTCAACATTCTGATCGTCGCGGACGGCGAGCGCATCTCGTTCTTTCCGGGCACCGACTTCAGCTTGAGCGCGGTGCTCGACACGCTGCACCACTCGCCGTGGTGGGTGCGCTTCAACGTCACGAAGGCGCATCGTGGCCACGATCATTTCGGCACGCCCGACATCCCGTCGTTCGGCTTCACCAATCCGGGCGTCGACTTGTCGGCGTACGACGAGGTGTGGTTCTTCGGTGACGACGGCCCGCCGCTGTCGGTGCACGAGAACGCGGTGATCGCGCAGTTCATGGACGCCGGCGGCGGCGTGTTCGCGACCGGCGATCACGACGTGCTCGGCGCCGGCATGGGCGCGGGGCTGCTGCGCGCCGGGCTGATGCGCAAGTGGAACTACGGCGGTCCGCTCGGCGATCCGCCGCCGGTGCTCGGGCCGACGCGTCACGACACGATCGTCAAAGGCCCCGACGGGCACTACGATTTCTACGACCAGTCCGACGACCGCCCGCAGAGCATCTCGATTCGTCCGCGCAGCGGGTGGTCGCCGTTCCCGTGGATCCAGCAGTCGTTTCCGCATCCGCTGCTGTGCGGAACGAAGGGTCCGATCAACGTGCTTCCCGATCACATGCACGAAGGCGAGTGCGCGGTCCCGAGCACGTTCGCGGGCAGCTCGGCGTTCGGCGGATTCTACACGACGCCCACGTGGCCGGGTTCGGTGCGGCCGGAGATCATCGCCGACGCGACCGTGACCGCCCAGAACGACGACGACTACGGCATGGTGCAGGGCAAGACGTTCGGCGTGATCGCTGCGTACGACGGCCATCAAGCGTCCGTCGGACGCGTGTCCACGGACGCGACGTGGCACCACTGGTTCAACGTCAACCTGATCGGCGACGTCGGCCCGTTCGACGCCGGCAGCGGCGTGCTGCCCGAAGCGATCGACGCGCTGGGGTTCAACGCGTCGGCGCAAGGCAAGAAGTACCTCAAGCAAATCAAGGAATACCATCTCAACACCGCGATGTGGCTCGCTCCGCACGCGAAGATCCAGGCGATGTTCGACAAGGCGCTCGCCGGTTTGCCGTTCATCTCGCCGCTCAACGAGTACACCGGCAAGGAGCCGGTCTACGTCCTCGGCACTGCGGCGCGCGACGCGATCGGGCGTGCCGCGTCGCAGTGCATCGTCGCGGAGTGGATCAAGTGGAAGCTGCCGCTGACGAAGCAGCCGCTGTTCGATCCGACGATCGTCGAGCGTCTCGGCGGCGACCCGTCGCCGATGCGCGGGCTCTATCTCTATCAGGAGTTCGCGCTCGGCGGAGCGGTGCGCGAAGTGTTCCAGCTGCGCGCCGAACGCCGCTCGCTGCGTGACGTCGCCGCGAAAGACATCAGCGCGGCGGTCGAGCGCGGCGTGCGCAACGGCTTCGCGGAGCTCGTCGGGTACGAACGGCGCGCGGCGAAGCACACCGAGCTGCTGACCGAAGCGCTGGCGGAGTTCGTCGCCGCCGATCAGCGCACGGCCGCGACGGTCGCGACGACCGCGAAGGCATAGCGCCCGGAGCGGCGGAGGATGGCCCGGCGCGCGACCGAACACGAAGCGCCGTGCTCACCCCCGCCGCTCCTCCGCAGCCCGTTCCGGTGTATTCCGGCTTTGATTACGTCACGGTCGACGCGCAGCGGCGGCGCGTGTACGCGGCGCACGGCGGGTCGCAGCGGCTGCTCATCGTCGACGCGGATTCCGGTAAAGTGGTCGGCCAAGTGCGCGTCGGGCAGATGCGCGGCGTGGCGTTCGATCCGGTCACCGGCCACGTGTTCGCGGGTACCGGAAACAACGAGGTGAGCGAGGTCGACCCGGTCGCGCTCAAGGTGGTGAACCACGTGGACGTGGGCGGTTCGGTGGACGCGATCGCGTACGACCCGTCCAACGGCCGCATCTACGCGGACGAGGACGACGGCGCGCGCGTGTGGGTGGTCGATGCGAAGACGTTCAAGGTCGTCAAGACGATCGCGATCCCGGGCCATAAGCCCGAGTATCTTGCGATCAATCCGAAGACGCACGAAGTGTATCAGAACATCGACTCGGATTCGGAGATCGCGGTGATCGACCCGAAGACGATGGAAGTCAGCCGCACGATCAAGACGCCCGAGGTCAAGCACAACCACCCGCTGCAGTACGACGCGGCGTACGATCAGATCGTGATCGCCGGAGGCGGCGTCATGAGCACGTACGCGCCGGGCGGCACGAAACAGGGCGAGCTCGCCGTCGGGCGGTTCGACCAGTGCGACCTCGACCAGACGCAGCACGTTCTCGCGTGCGCGGGCGACGGCGGCATCACGCGCTTTCGCCTGCACAAGGGCGGCGCGCCGCAGATGATCGACAAGACGGTCGTCGATCCCGGCGTTCACACCGCGGCGATCGACCCGGTGACGCACGCGGTGTTCGCGGTGTGGGGTGATCGCGACGGCAAAGGCGACTTCGTGCAGAAGTTCGTCCCCGCGCCTTAGGAGGCACGGGCTCGGTTCTCGACGACCTGGCCCGAATCGCGGCGCGCAGCGCGCGCACCGTGAGAGCGGCGTTGCTGGCGTCGCTCGAGCGCGGCGACGTCTCGGCGCGGGTGCGTGAGCTCCGTGATGCCGTCGAGTCGGCGCTCGGGAAGCCGCTGGACGATGCGGCGTTCGCCGACATCGCGGCGCAGACGCTCGTCAACGCGATCTTCGCGGCGCGCGTCGCGCACCTCGAGGAGCGCCGGTTCACGGCGACGGCGGCGTTCGCCGCACTGCCGGATCATGACCACGTGCTGCAGTGCGTGCGAGCGATGTTCGAGCCGAACGGCTGGAGCGATGAGCGGTTCGCGAGTGCTGTAGACGAATTTTGCGAGGCTCTGGCCCGCACGAATCCCGGGACGATCGCCGCCGGGGCGAATGCCGGCGATCCGCTGCTTTACTTCTACGAGCGTTTTCTCGCGGCGTACGATCCTGCGCTGCGCGGGCTCCGCGGCGTGTACTTCACGCCCCAGCCGGTCGTGCGGTACATCGTGCGCGCGGCGGGCGAGGTGCTCGAAGACGCGTTCGGAATCGCACCGGACGCGTGTGGCGCGGCGGTCGCGGTGCTCGACCCTGCATGCGGCACCGGGGCGTTCTTGGACGAGTTCGTCCGTGCCGTGCGAACGCGGTTCATCGAACGCGACGAGCCGGAGGCGTGGCATTCGTACGCTCGCGAGGTGTTGCTGCCGCGGCTCGCCGGGTTCGAGCTGCTTCTCGTGCCGTTCGTTATAGCGCATCTAAAGCTGGCGCTTACGCTGCGCGGGACGGAGCTCGACGCATCCGCGCGGGCGCGGTACGGCTTGGAGCTCGGGCGGCACGACTGCTTGCGAATCGAGCTCACGAACGCGCTTGAACCGGGTGCCGGCGACGGTCGGGAGCACGGTGTCGCGGCGGGCGGTATCGCCCTTGTGCTTGGCAATCCGCCGTATTCCGGGCACTCCGCGAACGGCGCTGCTCCGCATGCCTACTTTGCCGGCGTCCGGGAGGCGAATACGAAGTGGCTGCACGACGACTATGTGAAGTTCATTCGGTTTGCCGAAGAGCGGGTCGAGCGTGCGGGGCGCGGCGTGGTTGCGTTCGTTACGAATCATGCGTATCTCGACAATCCCACGTTTGCGGGGATGCGGCGGCATCTGGTGCGTACGTTCGATGAGATCTTCATTCTCGATCTGCACGGGAACGCGAAGATCGTGGAGACGGCGCCCGGCGGTTCACGTGACGAGAATGTCTTCGACATCCGGCAAGGCGTCGCGATCGGCATCTTCGTCAAACGAGCTCCCGAGCGCACGAGCGCGTGCAGCGTGAAGTTCGCCGAGCTCTATGGCGCGCGCGAAACGAAGTACGACCGCCTTGGCACCGCGAGCATTCGGTCGACGCCGTGGACGACGGTCGTTCCCGACGCGGCGTTCGCGTCGTTCCGGCCCGCGCGAGCCCGCGCTCCGCTCGGGTATGCTCGGGCGCCGTCGCTCGCCGCGGCGATGCCCGTGTCGTCGCTCGGCGTCCTCACGAAGCGCGACGCGCTGGCGGTTGCGTTCACGCCGCGCGAGCTGCTCGACCGGCTCGCGTCGTTTGCCGATCCGAGCCGGTCGGACGAGGAGACGGCGGCGGCGTTCGGGCTTCCGCTGCGCGACAACGATCGCTGGAGCATCGCGGACGCGCGCCGTATCGCGGCGAACGCCCACCCGGCGAACGTTCGGGCGATTCAGTACCGGTGCGGTGATGCCCGCTGGTATTATGACGCGAGCGGCATCGTCGCGCGCCGCAATCGCCGCGTGCTCGACCACCTCGAGGGCGCCGAACGATTCGCGTTCCTGGTGGGCCGGCAGGGCGGAGCGGCGACGAGCGGGCCCTGGGACGCCGTCTGGGCGACCGCGCTCGACTCCGATCAGAACCTGTTCCGCCGCGGCGGGGCGACGGTGTTCCCGGTTCTGCTGAACGCCGGAACCGACGGCGCGCGTGCTCCGGGGTGGAACTTCTCCGCGGACTTCATCCAATACGTCACTGCCCGTGCCGGAGAGCGAGATCGCACCACGCTGTCGCGGCGGGCGGCCGGATACATCTACGGATTGCTCAACGCGCCGCGATTCCGCGCTGAGTTCGACGCGGAGCTCCGGCGCGAGTATCCGCGCATCCCGATCGTCTCGGGCGAATCGTTTCGCGCGCTCGCACGGATCGGGTGGCGTCTTCTGGGGCTCCATCTGCCGGCAGGCGTTCCGCCGGGCGTGGATCTCCCGCGCATCACACCGGACGGCACGCTGCCGGCCATCGCGCGGGTCGCAGCGCACGACGTCGTTGCGACGATCGCGTTCGAGGACGTCGATCCCGCCGGTTACGGGCGCGTCGTCTTCGGTGCGGCGGGGGGACGTTTCGAGCGCGTTCACCGGGATGCTTGGCAGCGGACCTGCGGCGGCGCGCGCGTTCTCGAGAGCTTTTTGCGCGCGCGCACGGGCCGCGCTCTCGATGCCGGTGAGGTTCAGGCGTTCGCCGGTCTGGCGGCCGTGTTCGACCGCGAACGGGCGCTGCTTGCCGAAGCCGACGAGGTAGTGGCCGCTTTGTTGGATCAGGGCCCGCGAGGTGGTATACAACGGTGATGACTGCAGCTGCGAGCGCTTTCCCGTGAGCCAATCTGAAGACACCACCGAACGCTACGAGCGCGGCAACCTCCTGATCGACGCGCTGCCGGCGCCCGACCGCGCCCGCGTGATCGAACGGCTCGAAGTGTTCCGGCCGGACGTTCCGGAATGCGTCGTATCGCACGGCCACGAGTTCGAGGACGTCCTCTTCCCGATCGACGCGATCTTTTCGATCACCGCCGAGCTTCGGCTCGGGCACGTGTACGAAGTCGCGGCGATCGGGCGCCAGGGCGTGATCGGCGCGGAGCTCGTGCTCGGCGTCGCGTCCGCTCCGCGCAGCATCATGTCTCAAGTGGAGGGCCGTTCGGCGCGGATGCGGCGCGACGCGTTCGACGCATGCGTCAACGACAGCGTCGCGTTGGCGCGCGCGGTGCACCGGCACTTGATGCGGCGCCTGTTCATCGCGGAGCAGTTCATCGCGTGCAACTTCGCGCACGACGTCACGCAGCGGTGCGCGCGCTGGCTGCTGATGCTGGCCGACGAGCTAGGCCGTAACGAGTTCGTGCTGCGCAAAGAGTTCCTCGGAATGATGCTGGGCTTGCCGGCCGAAGCCGCGGGAGCCGCGGCCGCGACGCTGGATCGGATGGATTTGATCCGGTATGCGGATGAACGCGTCGCGCTCGGGGACGTCGACGCGCTGCTCGACGTCACGTGCGAGTGCTACGAAGAGCAGCGGCGCTTCGCGCCGGTGGCCGCATAGGAGCGTTCCGCATGGCTATCCCGCGCGGAAACCGCCTGCTCGACGCGCTCACCCCGGCGGACGCTGCGCAGCTGTTCCCCAGCGCGCGCGTCGTCACGCTCGACCGCACGGAGTGCACCACGACTCACCACGAGCGCATGCGCACGGTCGACTTTCCGGTCACGGCGCTGATGTCCGTGACGGGGACGTTCGCGAGCGGCACGACCTACGAGATCGCGAGCGTCGGGTCGGAGGCTTTCGTGGAAGTCGACGCGGCGCTCGACTCGGACATCGCGCTGCGCAGCGCGTCGTGCCAGTTTCCCGG